>JBHIEQ010000148.1:0-7009 GCA_046760725.1 Gemmatimonadales bacterium | reverse complement strand
AGAGTCGCTCGCTTGCGACCTGAGACGTAGTGCCCGATAGCGCTTTCGGTGGGAGCCACATCCTTGCGATGCAGGCGCCCGATGATGCGATCTGCCTCGAGGCCGTACACGGCTGTCTGCAGGGGCATCTCCACAAGTTGCGCTGGCAGGAGGCTCGCGTCCGGGCGTGGACTGCATGAGGCGGTCGCGCCGAGAACGATGCCTCCGATTAGGAGCCCTGGAAGGCGCCGCCGTCGGTCGATCAGTCGCCGTACGGGCACCGCTCGACCGGACCCAGTGCCCGCTTGCCGCATCTACTGGATGACTGTGGCGGTGAAAACGAACTCGGTGGGCGGAGCGCCGACCGGTTTCAGCACCACGGCGCGAGTGACGCGTCCGACGCCCTGGGGGCCATGGGCTGCGGGATCGAACCGTACGAGCACCTCGACGCGCTCGCCCGGCTCTAGCTCGCGGTCATAACGCACCGGAAGGTCGTGACCCGGCATACCGAACGGTCCCGCCACGGTTCCGTCAGAGAATTCGAGCTCGGCGGTGGTGCAGCCGCACGACGTGTACACGTCACGCAGTCGTATGGCTCGCTTCCCTCGGTTCGTCACCACGAACCGAGTGGTAACATTTCCGCCCGAGAGCGGCACACGACCGAAATCGTGCTCCGCTGGCTCAGCGACAAGAAGCTGAGCAACACCTTGGGCGACGCCGGGAGCGGCGCTCGGCAGGAGCGTGCTCATCAGGATCAACAACAATGATGTAATCATGGTTCGGTGATCGCCTTTCTGTGTGGAATGCCCACCCGCGTGTGCGACCCATCAGGCGCATACTAGCGCGGACGACGCCTAGTAGCGCAGGAACCGGGCCGCGCCGCCGCGGCCAGTCCTGGCGCATTTGCCTCGTGTCCACTGCGGCAATTGACCTAGGATGTGGGGCAGGAGCCCCAGCGATGATGAGTTGCGGGGGCCTCGGGAGTTATGCCGACACGCGTGACCTACACGCACAGGCAGCACGATCTCCGCAGCGGCACCAGGTGCAGTCGCACCCTTCCGCGCATTCGCGGATGAGATCGGGCTTGCGTGATAGCTTGCGGTGGGCGACAGGGTAGAGCAGCGACTTGGTGTGCCCGGAGCCGTAGAACGCTCGCAGCCAATCGCCGACATCTGCCGCTCGTTCGACCCGGCGCAGCAACTTCACATAGCCACGGTTGCCGAGCTTCTCATAGAAGTAGCGGTTGACGACCGCCGCCTTCAATAGTGAGTCGAAGCGTTCGTCAAGCAACGCCCGATAGCGCTTGGGACCACCCTCCAGGAACGCCCGTCCGGCGAGATGGCCCGACAAGACGGCATAGCGGATCCCGAATCCGAACAGTGCGTCCTGTAACCCAGCCGCCTCGCCGACGTAGAGCATTCTGCCCTTGCGGGCGTTCCGCACTGGCAGAAGGTTGCCGTACCCGCCGAACCGACGGGCATTGACCAGCGTGATGCCCACCTTGTCGGTGAAGAAGTCCACAGTACGCTCGAGGTACGTCGCCTCATTGTGAAAGTCTTGGAACAGGCATGAGGCAACCGTCGCCCGGCCGTTGCAGATCAATAGATACGAGTATCCCTTGGGAGCCAGCTCTTCTGCAGCCACGGAAAACGCGCCGTTCGCGCGATCACAGTCGAAGATATATCCAACCGCGATCGCATCGGGTCGTCGTGGGCCGTGCGCCACGATACCACCGTTGGGCAAGTGCTCCTGCACCGTGTTGAACCGAATCTCGGCACCCGCGTCCAGCGCTTGGCGCCTCAGCGATTGATCGAGGGTTCCGGCATCGGATCCTCGGCGCACGAGATACCAGATCGGCCGCGCCGAGCGGAATACGTACTCCCGGCCGTTGGGGTCGAAGAAGACGGCTTCGGTGAAGGGCGTGTACTCGAACGTGGGCTCGACGCCGATCGAAGCGAATTCGTCGAGGACATCGATGTCAACGGTCCAGTTCTCCAGTCCCTGGAAATCACCGTGGAAGCGACGTCCGACATCGGAGTGCCGCTCATAAACGACGGCTTGTCCTCCGCGAGAGGTGATCGTCAGAGCGGCCGACAGCCCCGCCGGACCCGCGCCCACGATCTCGATCGGCTTCCTCATTCGTCACACCTCACATCCCGTCATGTCCGCCAATTACGCGCCTTTGTCCCTCCCTCACACGGGCACGGTCCGCAGCCGAAGAGCGTTGGTAACGACGGACACCGAACTGAAGCTCATCGCCGCCGCGGCGAAAATGGGACTCAGCAAGAGCCCGAAAGCGGGGTATAGCACTCCCGCGGCGATGGGGACGCCCAAGCTGTTATAGATGAAGGCGAAGAACAGATTCTGGCGAATGTTCCGCATCGTCGCCCGACTCAGGCGCCGCGCGCGCACGATGCCTCGCAAGTCGCCTTTGACCAATGTTACACCAGCGCTCTCCATTGCGACGTCCGTGCCCGTGCCCATGGCGATCCCAACCTGCGCCTGCGCCAGCGCCGGTGCATCGTTGATGCCGTCGCCGGCCATCGCTACTACGCGTCCTTTGCCCTGGAGATCCTTTACGATCGCCGCCTTCTGGTCCGGTAGGACCTCCGCGATCACCTCGTCGATCCCCAGCTTACGTGCCACCGCGTCCGCCGTAGTGCGGCTGTCACCGGTCAGCATCGTGATGCTGACGCCCTGCTTGTGGAGATGCTCGATAGCCTGCGGTGTCGTCTCCTTGATGGGGTCTGCGACACCGAGCAGGCCGGCCAGCTTGCCATCCACCGCGACGAACATTACCGTCTCACCGGCCGCCCGCATCGATTCGGCACTGTCGGTGTGCGATCCGAGTTCCACACCCACGTCCTCCATCAGCGTCGCGTTTCCCAGGGCAACGCTGCGACCATCCACGGTCCCTTTTACACCCTTGCCTGTCACCGACTCGAAAGCCCCCGCCTCCACCAATACGGCGCCACGCTCCGTGGCTCCGGCCACGATGGCTTCGGCGAGCGGATGCTCGCTTCCCCGTTCCAGACTCGCCGCAAACCGCAACAACTCTGCCCGGTCCCATCCCGCGGTCGGCGCGACACTCACCAGTCTTGACTTGCCCACCGTCAGCGTTCCCGTCTTGTCCACGACGAGCGTATCGACCTTCCGCATCACCTCGATGGCCTCGGCATTCTTGAACAGCACACCGAGTGTGGCACCCTTCCCCGTCGCGACCATGATGGACATCGGTGTTGCCAACCCCAGCGCGCACGGACAAGCGATGATTAGCACGGCGACCGCGTTTATCAGCGCGTACGCCATCGCGGGTTCGGGTCCCCAGATTCCCCACACGATGAACGTCACAATTGCGATGGCTACCACCGTTGGAACGAAGTACGATGCGACGAGATCCGCCAGCTTCTGGATCGGAGCACGGCTGCGCTGCGCCTCGGCGACCATCCGCACGATCTGTGACAGCAAAGTGTCTGCGCCAACCCGCTCGGCCTCCATTACGAGCGAACCTGTGCCGTTCACCGTCGCCCCGATAACTCGATCCCCCACAGTCTTCTCAACCGGCATCGGCTCGCCGGTGATCATGGACTCGTCCACGGCGCTCACACCGTCGAGCACGGTTCCGTCCACTGGAATCTTTTCCCCCGGCCGTACGCGGAGCCGGTCGCCCGGCTGTACCTGATCGAGTGCTACGTCCTCCTCCGTGCCGTCGTCCCTGAGGCGCCGCGCCGTCTTCGGCGCCAACCCCAGCAACGCCTTTATCGCCTGACTCGTCCTGCTCCGGGCCTTGAGCTCCAGCACCTGCCCCAGAAGCACGAGCGTCACAATGACCGCAGCGGCCTCGAAGTACACGCCTACTTCACCGGCTTCGTTCCTGAAAGAAGCGGGAAAGATCCCAGGAAGCACCTGCGCGATTAGGCTGTAAACGTACGCTACCGCCACGCCCAGCCCGATGAGGGTGAACATGTTCAGATTCCACGTGACAACCGAGCGCCACCCGCGCACAAAGAAAGGCCGGCCTCCCCACAGAATGACGGGACTGGCCAGCACGAGCTCGGTCCACGAGAGCACGTCTGGAGAGAACCAGCGTAGCAGTGGATTTTCGCCCGGCAGGTATTCGGACATGGCGATAACGAGCACGGGGAGGGTGAGTGCCACACTCACCCAGAACCTGCGCCGCATATCCACCAGCTCCGGGTTCTCTTCCTCCTCCACCGTTACCGTGCGCGGCTCCAAGCCCATGCCGCAGATCGGGCAGGATCCCGGCTCGTCACGGACGATCTCGGGGTGCATGGGGCAGACGTACTCGGTGCGCGTGGCGGGGGCCGCGATCATCTCGGGCTCCAGCGCCATGCCGCACTTGGGGCAGGCGCCGGGAACCTCTTGCTTCACCTCCGGATCCATGGGGCACGTGTAAACGGCGCCCTCGGGAATCGGCGGTCTGGCCGCGGCCGCCCCGCGATCTGCCCCTACGAAGCGCGCGGGATCACCGCGGAACTTCTCCAGACAGTGAGGGCTGCAAAACACATAGGTCTCTCCCTCGTGCTCATGCCGCAGCTCACCGTCACCGGGCACCGTCATGCCGCATACGGGATCGATTACGGCCGCTGCTTCGCCAGCGGTCGGGGAGTGAGTGCCGTGCTCGTGTGTCGTGTGTGGTTCGTTCATTGCGACGCCTCCAACGATTTCCCTGGTCCGCTAAGCACGATGGCCCACAAATGCAAGCTCCATGCCACCTGGCGTGACGCCCTTATGGAAATATGTTCTCCGGCCGTGATCTCCGCCGCGAGAAGCTCACGTGGTACCCTCCCGTCATGGCGAACTCGGTAGGAAGCGCCGAATCCCGGCGGAGCGGAAACAAATAACTGGCGCCGAAGTACCATCCGCCGAGCTGCAGCTTGAGGCCGGGAGCCAGCATGGGCTCGATCCCGGCGCCGGTCGCCCTCAGCGGCAACTCCCACAAGGTCTCCACGATCGGACCCGCAGAGTTCGTGGGACTGAAGAAGAACATACGGGCCACAGAGGTTGCCAGCTCGACCTCGTGTTCGCCGTTGTCCGCAAAGCTCCCCATCACATTGCCCTGCAATGCGAACGGTCCCGCGGCGGCGTCCGCGAAGAAATGAGGTTCGAAACGCCAGGTTCGATCACCGGTATCCCCGACAGGAATCACGAGTCCCGCTACCCCGGTCATTATGAGATTGTATCGGCGTACGAACGACCACTTGAGAGGCTGTGCTTCTATGTCCAACAGCCGACTCTGACTGGCGCCGTCGACTCGATCAAGCGCGAACGGAATGAATACCTCGGCACCAAGCGCGTCGCTGAACGCGTAGGCGATCTCCAGATTCGCGATGCCGCGGGCGAACTGCGCTCTGTCCGACCGCGCGAAGTAGTTGACGCGAAGCTCGTCCTCCAGGATCGCGTGATGAGTGAACGTGGGATCGATGAGCGCCCGCGAGACGGTCGAGTGACCGCCGTGCAGCAGCCAGGGTATGGGGAGCGACCCGGATGCATCGGGTGAGGCAACGTCCGACCGTGCCCTCTGGGCCTGAATCTGAGAGGGGTGCGTCACCAATACTATCAGCGACGCGAAGCAGACGGCGGCTGAGCGCGCCGCCGTCACCGATCTTCCCCCTTTCTGCGGCCGGACGTGTGGAGATGAACGACGAGCCAACGACCGTCGCGTTTCTCCAGGACGGCAGTGCCGCGGCCCTCTATTTCCACATGACCGCGCTGTGTGTCCACGGATAGCTCGTAGCGGAACGGAGTCCAGGCCACTCCTCCTCGCACCTGTGGCTCGATGGCATAGTAGCGGTACTTGAAATTCTCGAACTCCGCGAGTTCGGGTCTCAGATGATGGTCACGATAGTCGGCCCAGCCGTGGTTGACGCCCGTACCCTCGATGATGTGAACCCAGGAATCGGGCGCGTAGAGCGTGTCCAGGCCGGCGAAGTCCTTCGCCTGTGAGAAAGCGGCGACCGACTCGACGACGCGGCGAACGGCGTCTTCCTCAGGCGCCTGGGCCCTGAGAGAACTAGCCGGGGCGCCCACAGCCAAACCGGTGCCGGCGAGTGTGAGAAGGGCAAACCTCATTGCATGCCTCCGATCCAGGGCGTCTGCTCCAGTCAACTTGCGGGTCTCCGGAGTAGCGCCCCGCCTATCACGAGCGCGAACGCGATTCCCAGCAGGGCGAGTCCGGTTACGACGGTACTGCTGGCACGCTCCAGCTCCAAAGGCTCGGCCGTCGGTGGCGCGTCGTTGCTCGCCTCCTCTCCGACCACTAGCTCCTCGGCGGCCAGTATGGTGACGTCGAGCGTCGCGGCTTCATCGCCATCGGGCGCAATCGCCACGAGTCGATATGTGCCGGGCCGAAGATCCGCTGGCACCATCAGCTCCTGCGTGAACCCGCCCGCCGAATCCGTCCGGACTTTGCCCACCGCGATCCTTCCAAGCGTGCCGACGAGGACCAGTGCCAGTGATGTGTTGCGCGAAAACTTCTCCCCCGCAAAACGTACGCTGCTCCCCGCCGGAAGATTGCGACTGGCGAGCTTGAGCACCCCTTCGTCGTGAGCCGACGCTCGGGTGGGAAGACCCAGCATCAAGCCAAGTGCGACGCCTGCCAGTAGAGTGGTGGTTCGTTTTTGCTTCGGCATGCCTGCTCTCCTTTGGCTCACATTGCCATCTCGAGGTGTGACTGTGCGGGCGTCAGCCACGCCCACACAATCGCGGCGATCATCAAGAGAAACAGCAGTACACCGGCGATCCGGGTGATAGTTGCCACTCGACCGTCGGTTCGGTCGGTCAACGGGACCACTGCCAGAAAACCGAACAATAGCCCCGGTGCCAAGAGCATTCCGGTCATCCCGAAGAGGTTTTCGGCAGCGTAGATCCACAAAAACTCCCAGTGAGGCTTGGTTACCTCGAAACCGTCCACGCCCGCCGCGAGAAGCGAACCCGGCCATGCAAGCGCCGCGCTCGTGACCACGGCGACGAGCAGAAAAGCGAATCCCGCCAGCGGCCGGAGGTGCGT
>JBHIEQ010000147.1:0-7052 GCA_046760725.1 Gemmatimonadales bacterium | reverse complement strand
AAGCCGATCTCCCTGGGCGGGTCCCGGGGGCGGGAGGAGGCCACGGGGCGCGGCGTCATGTACGTGATGCAGGAGTACGCGCGCGACTACGGCATCGAGTTGAAGGGTAGCACCGTCGTGATCCAAGGGTTCGGGAACGTGGGAGCGCACCTCGCCCGCCTGCTCACGAAAAGCGGCGCCCGGGTCGTCGCGGCGACGGACGTGGAGGGCGGCCTTCACAACGACAAGGGCCTGGATATCCCGAGGCTGTTCAGGCACAGCTATGAGGAGCGCCGGCCGGTTGGCGAGTTCGAGGGAGGAGACGCGATCACCAACGACGAGCTATGGGACATCGAGTGTGACTGGCTGGTGCCCGCTGCGCTGGGCGGCGCGATTTCACGGGAGAGTCACGCCGGACGCATCAGATGCAAGGTGGTGGTGGAGGCCGCCAACAGTCCGGTCACGCCGGTCGCGGACTGCATTCTCCAGGACAACGGTATCGTGGTGCTGCCCGACTTCCTCTCCAACGCCGGCGGCGTGGTCGTGAGCTACTTCGAGTGGGTGCAGAACCTCCAGCAGCATCCGTGGAGCCTGGAGCAGGTGAACCGGGAGCTCAAACAACGCATGGCTCGGGCATATTCGTCTGTACGAGAGATAGTCGAAAGAGAAGGAGTCTCCTGGCGCACTGCGGCATACATGATCGCGCTGTCACGGGTGGCGGAAGCCGAGCGGCTCCGCGGCCACTGAGCATCCCTACCGCAGCTCCCGCAGCACTTCGAAGGGATCGCGTTCTCGCCCGGCCTCGACGGCCGTAACGATGCGCCGGATCGCGGCGCGCAGGTCTCCGCCGAGTGTCTCGAGAATCTCATCAAACAGATGCAGCTCAGTGCGGTACAGCAGTGCCGCTATGACGCTTGCATTGTTTAGCTCTCGCCGAGCGAGCCGCCCGGCGCCATAGATCTCGAATCCCATGGCTAGCGAGTCAGCGAGTCGGTCGCGCGCGGTCGCGAACACGCGGTCCCGGCTCTGCTCGAGCCAGGATGCGGTGCCTCGGCCCGAGTAGATCGCTCTGAGGCTATCGGCCAGCTCGCGGTAGAACCCTGCGAGTCTCAGCTCGTCCCGCCAGACGGCCGCCGCCCGCGTGGCATTCACGCTATCACCCCTCATACGAAAGAACGCTCGTGCGGCCCGCCAACCGACGAACGACGCGAAGCTCTCATTGAACTCCGTGGCTCCGGCTACGTACAGCGTGTTATGTGCGATCTCGTGAAACACCGTCGCCGCGAGGCGCACGGGGTCGTCACTCAGGGCAGTTGACAGCAGCGGATCGCCGAACCACCCCAGCGTCGAGAACGCACCGGCAGGCCTCAGGTAGGTGTCGTACCCCCGTTCCACCAGTCTGTCCGCTTCCTCGCGCGCGTCGCTCGTGCTGAAGAAGCCCTTGTAGGGTATCCTCCCCGCAATCGGGTAACTCCATGTACGGGGTTCGAGGCGGTTCCGCGCGCTCGCGCTCAGCACGAGCATGAGGGTGTCGCGACCGACGTCATGGAACGTCGTGTACGTCTCCAGGGCGGCCAGACCGAGGGAGTCGGCCGCGAACTTGCGGGAGGCAAGCACCAGTCGGAACTGCTGTTTTCGATCCTCCGGTGTCGAGGGATCCTGAACGAGTCGCTCGAGTGGGCGGCGCCCCAGGAGAATCCTCGCTTCTTCGTAGCCAGCCCTGGCAAGAAATCGGGCCTCACGACTCATTATCAGGGTCGCGCCGATCAGGGCCGCGCCGGTGAGCGAGAGCACTGCCATGGCTCGCCGGAGGCGCCGCCACACGCGCCTCGACGGGGCTTCGCTCACAGCCTGACGCGGAGCCCGATCAGGTGGGCCGGCCGGCCCAAGAGGTCAGCTTCGCGGTAGGCGTAGTCAACGTCGAACCGCGGGAGGATGAGGCTCGCGCCGTACGTGGCCTTCGAGTAGTCTCCCATTGGAGGTCGTGAGGCGATTCCAGCCCTGGCGACCAGGCCCACTCCCGCCAGCACCACGCCGCTTTCGCCGCCCAATGCCAGCCGGGCTCCCTTGCCCTCCGGCCACTGGACTTCAAGGATCGAGCGAAGCCGGATCGTTCCCTGAGGATCCAAGTAGTTCATCGTGAAGCCGAGGCGCGCGAGTCGGGGCAGGCGGAGGGAGGACGATTCGTACCAGTTCCCACGAACGTTTTGCCAGGAAAACGCAAGCGCCATGATGTCAAACACGGCGATGGCGAGTCCTGCATCCATGCCCAGCGCGCGCTCCCTCGAGCCAGCGACGGTTCGTCGCACGTACTTCGCACTTGCGCCCAACGCGATCATGCCGAACCGGTAGACGAGGGACCCCACGCCCTCCACCTCCCGCGCCCGCTGGCCGGCGGTCACCTGGGGACCGAGATAGGCATCAGGCGTATCGCCGAACTCGAACAGGCGCGCTCCGAATCCCACGTCGAACTGCCCGAGCCGCCATCCGAGGGCACCGCCCCCCGTGAACGCCCGCTCGGTCGGCATGGCTCTGTAGGAACCCTCCAGTGCGATGTGTCGTATGGTGGCCAGCCCAGCCGGGTTCGAGAACACGGAGCCCGCGTCTCCCACGAGAGCCGTGGCCGCGCCACTGAGGCCGGCACTCCTCAGGGTAGCGGGGAGTTGCAGAAGGAGCGGCGTGTTGGTGGCGGTCTGTGCCAGTGCCGTAAACTGCTTGCCTCCGAGCAGCGCGCCCACCAGTGACAGTGTGGCGAGAGTCGAGATCGGCCGCACGCAATGAAGGACCAGTCGGCGACACGCGTCACGCGTCACGTCTCACCTTTGCCCGAGTTGGTCACCGGATGCGGATGACGTTCAGTCTCGCCGCGACGCTCGCCTCGACGGGCTCTCCGTCGGGTCCGGTGAGCCGCAACGTGAACCCGGGCTCCGCCGGCGCCTGCAACACCGTGTAATAGTCTCCCGAGCCCGCGCGCAGCGACCCGCTCACATCGAAGGCGCCCCCCAAGAAGGCAAGTGGTTCCAGTGGAAAGGGGCGCTGGAACTTCTGGGGGAGGCTACTGTGGAGTTTCGAGAACACCAGACGGAGGTCCCATGTCAGGTGGCGCAATCGGACCGGCGCGGTGAACCCCGGGAGGTCGGACACGTAATTGGCCAGGATCCACTCGGCGAGCAGGCGGGCGAACGGTTCGCCGGCGGCCGCCGCCACGTTGGCCGCGCCGCGGAGCCCGGTTTCAGTGAGTCGTCGAGTGATCTCGCCTCCATGCTGATCGACGAGCCATCTCACGAAGAGCCACACAGCACCGCGCTCCGCGAGTGTCCCGGTGCCGTCCTCGAAGAGCACGAATTGCTCGCCGGGATTGACCAGGTACCTGTACGCGTCGAACAGGTCGCCCTCGGCGAAGCGCGAGAACTCCGCAGAGTCCCCGAAGCTCAGGAAGTGTAGGGCTCCCAACTCCTCGGCGAGGTGTGACAAGGCCTCATTGAGCCACAGCTCCTCCCGTTCTCCGCCACGGATCAGCACGTGCTGATTGTAACTGATCATGTGCTGGAGCTCGTGGATGAACGTGACGGGGACGAGGTGCTCGATCCGTGCCGCGGTGTGGGCGCATCCCACGCTGCCGGAGGGATCGGGTGTCAGTGCATAGAAGACCTCCGCCTGATTGGACCGTTCGTCACGCGCGTGTGCCGGGTCCACGTCGAAGCTGAAGAAGAACCCGGTCACGACTGCTTGCTCGCACTCGTCACGCGGCGTGAGGCCGTTCACAACCGGCGTCATCAGTATTATCACGAGACCATTGCGGTCCACGTCCGACTCCGCGCCGAAAGCGCGGGTCGCCACCTCGTAGAGCTCCCGGTCGAACATCGCGCCGAGAGAGTCCACCGCTCCCTGGGACAAGGGCGAGGGAGCAGCGTCGTCCTCGTAGATCGCGGCGTGCCCGCCCACAAACCGTACAGCGGCCGTGATCTTTTCGAAGTTGTCACACTCAAGGTCCGCGCACACGTGGAACTCGCGCGTGTCTCCCACGGAGATCTTTCGTAGGGGCGCGCCGAACGGCTGGACGCGCGCGCCCCGCGCAGGCCGGATGTCTTCAGCCTCGAACCGTCTCAGGAAGTCGTGGAACTCTGCTGCAGCGGGCCGGACGGCAGGTGCGGGTCCGGGCAGTGTGGCTGCGGCGCTCGCGGCGTTGCCGCGAAATCGGTAGAGCGCGGAAACGCCCGCCGTAGAGGTCGTCGCTTGGGGAACGAAGAGATACTCGACCGTGTCAGCACCGGCCGCGGGAAAGGTGGCACATGCGTCGATGGCCGCGGGATTGATCGAGGCGTACTCGCCGACTGCGAGCTGCAGTTCGCCGCTCGCCGCCTGGAACGTCCCTTGAATACTGTTCGACCGCGCGCCGTCGAGGCGGGCCACGATGTCCACGGGACCGGGCACCAGGCACGGCGGTACGATGGCCCAGAGGCCGGTTCTTGTGACCGAGACCGTCGTCACGACTGCGGGCACACCAGCGATCTCGATCACGACGTCTCTGGTGAGTCCGCGCCCGCGGATAACGATCTGATCGCCGCCCGTGAAAGTGGCGGGCTCGACCTCGGTGAGCACGGGTCGCTCCGAGGCGGTCGCCCTGAAGATCACGCCCTTGTCGGTGTCCACTACCAGCTCAGCCCGGACCAGGTATTCCCCCGCCGCCGGCCCCAGCGTGAAGGCGGCCTCTGCGATCCCCGTCCCATCAGCGACGGTGATCGAATCGGACAGCCGGCCTCCTGTGCCCGACGCCAGCCACCAGCGCACTTGGGCTCTGGGAACGGCGGCACCGTCCGAGCTGCGCACGACGACGCGTAGCGGCAGGGGAAGCCGTGCCCCGGCGGGTGCCAGCTGGCCGTCCGACTCGGGCAGTTTGGCGATGGACGACGGCTCGGGGAGATCGACGCCTTCGCCGCCGCAGGCTGCCGCCATGAGCACGAGCACGACCCCCATCTTCCGACGTAAGTTCAAGCTTGGGACCTCCCGTTCGCTGGGGAACGGCGCGGCGCTCTCGCGGGCGCACCGTACGGACCCGCCTCGGAGTCCTGCCCAGCGGATCATCCGCCAACCGCGTAACTCACTATGAGAGAGCAACATACGGGATCGCATCGCTTTTTGACAATGGCAGCGGTCGAGGGTAGTTTTCCATCCTACTCTCCATGAGCTTCGTCCACTTACATACCCACTCGGAATACTCGCTGCTCGACGGCGCGAACCGTATTCCGGATCTCGTCAGGCGGGTGACAGAGCTGGGGATGGACAGCCTGGCCATCACGGACCATGGCAACCTACATGCGGCCTGGACGTTTTACGAGCATGCCAAGGCGGCCGGGATCAGGCCTATCTTGGGGTTCGAGGCCTACCTGGCGTTCGGCTCCCGCCACGACCGTCGCCGCCCCACCGACACGCCGGCACAGTACTCGCATCTCGTGCTCCTGGCCCGGAACCGGACGGGCTACAAGCATCTCTCTAAGTTGACGTCGATTGGGTACTTGGAGGGGTATTACCGGCGGCCGCGGATCGACCGGGAGGTGTTGGAGCGGTTCAGCGAGGGGTTGGTGTGTCTGGCGGCTTGTCTCTCGGGGGAGATTGCCTTGTGGTTGCGTCAGGGAAACTACGAGCAGGCCAAGAACTCGGCCGAGTGGTTTGCGAGGACGTTCGGTACCGAGGGGTTCTGGCTCGAGGTGCAGGATCACGGGATCAGGGACGAGAAGGTGGTCCAGGAGGGGATGTTCCGGTTGGCGGAGGAGCTCGGTCTGCCGGTGGTGGCCACCAATGATGCGCACTACTTGGAGCGTGCGGATCACGAGGCGCACGACTGTTTGTTGGCAATCGGGACGGGCAAGGATCTAGACGACCCCAACCGCTTTCGGTTCTACGGGTCGGAGAGCTACGTCAAGTCCACTGAGGAGATGGTCGCTCTGTTTCCCGAGCGGCCGGATGTCATCGAGAACACGCAGCGCGTGGCGAATCTCTGCGAGTTCGATTTCGAGAAGCGGTATTTCCTCCCCGAGTTCCCTCGTCCCAAGGGGTTCGAGTCCGACAACTCGTATTTGGTCGATCTGGCCACACGGGGGGCGAAGGAACGCTATGGAGATCCCCTTCCTGCCGACGTGCACGGGCGTCTCGGGTACGAGCTCGATGTGATCACCAAGACGGGGTACGCCGGTTACTTCCTCATCGTTCAGGACTTCATCTCGTTCGCTCGCGGGCGCGGCATTCCGGTGGGTCCGGGTCGAGGGTCGGTGGCCGGCTCGCTGGTTGCGTACGCGTTGGGCGTCACCGATGTCGATCCGCTGCGCTTCGGTCTCCTGTTCGAGCGCTTCTTGAATCCGGAGCGGATCTCGATGCCCGACATCGACGTGGACTTTTGCTTCGAGCGGCGCGGCGAGGTCATCGACTACGTGAGGGAGCGGTACGGGCGGAGCAGCGTGGGTCAGATCATCACGTTTGGCACTCTCAAGGCTCGCGCGGCGGTGCGCGACATCGCGCGCGTTCTTCGGGTGAGTCCTGCGGAGGCGGACAAGCTCGCCAAGCTGATTCCGTCGAGCGCGGGCTTCCACGTGTCGCTCGCGGATGCCGTGAAGAGGGTGCCTGAGTTGCACCAGCTCGTGCGCCAGAACGAGACGATTGATCGTCTCGTGGACTTGGCTCAGCGGATCGAGGGTCTCGCGCGGCACGCATCCGTGCATGCGGCTGGTGTCGTGATAGCGCCCGGTCCACTCGACGAGTACGTGCCCGTTTGCACCGCTACTGATCGCAACGGCGGTGAGGGGGAGGACGCGATAATCACGCAGTATGACATGATCGGGCTCGAGAAGATCGGCATGTTGAAGATCGATTTTCTCGGACTCAAGACGCTCACGGTCATTCATGATGCGGTGGAGGCGATTCGAGAGCGGCGAGGTGTGACGATCGATCTGGAAGAGCTCGATCTCGACGATCCCGCAGTGTACGGGTTACTGCGGGAGGGCCGCACTGCCGGCGTCTTCCAGTTCGAGTCGCCGCTCGGCACGGACATGTTGCGGCAGATTCGCGCGGATCGGTTC
>JBHIEQ010000146.1:0-7114 GCA_046760725.1 Gemmatimonadales bacterium | reverse complement strand
AACATGCATGAAGAAGAACACGGCCCCATAGCCCAAGAGAAAAGCGAGAGCCGCCAGACCAACCAGGATCTTGGACAGGGTGGGCATGCTGTCTCCTCCTTAGTTTGTACGAGCAGGCGGCGACGCCGCCCTGATCGGTATGCCAACGACTCGATGGCTCTTCCGCTGACACCAATAGGTGGCATCGTCGGGAATATCGCCAGACCCGGCGGCGGGGAAAGCTGAGGGGCCCAGCCCCGCGTGCGAATAAAACTCGCTCTCACGGGTATCCGAATGCGGGAACACGGAGACACGTCCCACGAGGAGAACTTGGGAGCCTCTTCGGCTGTCGATGATGCCGCTCAGGAACAGTCCCTCGTGCGCAGAGCCCGGGAGGGTGACCGGGCGGCGTTCGGCGATCTGGTGTCACGGTACATGCGCCGGGCCTATTTCGCGGCGCTCGGTTTGGTGGGATCGCACGACGACGCGCTCGACCTGTCGCAGGAAGCCTTTGCCCGCGCTTATCGGGCGCGCCGCACGCTGGATCCGAAGCGACCGTTCTACCCGTGGCTGTACCAGATACTGAGACGGCTATGCTTCAACTTCACGCGCGACCGCGGGCGGCGGAGAGCCCGGCTAGCTGAGGCGACACCGTGGCTCGCCGAGTCGGAGGGCAGCCGAGCGGCTCGAAACGACCCCGCTCGCCAGGCGGAGTTGGCCGAGCTTCGGACCCGCTTCGAGAGTGCGATCGCGCAGCTCCCGGATGGTGAGCGAGAGGTGTTGGTGCTGCGAGAATTCCAGGACCTCCGCTACAAGGAGATCGCGGAGCTACTCGACATTCCCGTCGGTACGGTGATGTCGCGGCTCTACAGTGCCCGCAAGGCCCTCGCCAGATCGTTGGGAGGCGACTCGTGAGCGCCCGCAACCTCGACCGCGACGAGCGTGCCCGCCGGCTAATGATGGCGGCGCTGGACGGCGAGATCTCGGAGCGGGATCGAGAGGAACTCGACACGATGCTCGGAACGGACCCCGGGCTCGCAGAAGACTGGAGGACCATGGCCCGATTGAAGGAGGTGACCGCCGGCATGACGTTGCGAAGACCCCCGGACGAGGTCTGGGACAGCTACTGGGGCGGTGTGTACCGCCGCATCGAGCGAGGTATCGGATGGATTCTCACATCCGTGGGCGCCATCGTCGTGTTGTCCTACGGCGTGTGGCAAGCAGTGAGAGACTTGGTGGCCGATGCCACTTTGCCCGTTGTGATCAAGGTCGCGATACTCGCCCTGATCGTGGGTCTCATAGTCCTTCTGGTCTCGGTGATCCGGGAGAAACTATTCGTGAGACGAAGGGATCCATACAAGGACGTGATAAGATGATCGTCACACCCGCAACGAGCGTCGCCGGCCACAGGGTCGTGAAGACTCTGGGACTGGTGCGAGGCAATACCATCAGGGCCCGCCACTTGGGCCGCGATATTCTCGCGGTGCTCAAGAACGTCGTGGGCGGCGAGATCGAGGAGTACACCAAGATGATGGCCGAGGCGCGCGAGCAGGCCATAGGGCGCATGGTGGAGGAGGCGGCGGCCCTCGGGGCCAACGCGATCACCACGGTCCGGTTCTCCACGTCGTACATGATGGGCGCCGCCTCGGAGATCCTGGTGTACGGGAACGCGGTGCTGATCGAGCCCGAGCGATAGGACCGCACGGCACGGACCAAGGGAACAAGAGGGGGCGGAGATGAGGCTCCTCATTGTAGCGGCGACGATTTCGGCACTTGGCGCAGGTGTGGCCGGGCGGACTGTGGCGCAGAAGCCGCTCGACGGCCGGTGGCAGGGTGCCATCCTGGTGCTCGGATCCCGACTCGACATCGCGGTCGTCTTCGCCACCGGAGACACCGGGCTGTCGGCCACGATAGACATACCCGCTCAAGGCGCCATCGGGCTCGCGCTCACCGATGTGTCGTTCGATCCGCCCACAGTTCATTTCGAGCTTCCCGCGGGTCCCGGGCTCGCGGTGTTCGACGGCGAGCTGGAGGGGGACAGTATTGCGGGATCCTTCACTCAGGCCGGGGTCGAGGGGACGTTCTGGCTGGAACGTGGGCAGCCCGTGGCCGAAGTGGTTGAGCCCGTGGAGCCTCCTCCGTACGTCGAGCAGGAGGTGCGCTTCACGAACGGCGACGTGACGCTGGCCGGCACCCTCACGCTACCCGAGGGGAAAGGTCCCTTCCCCGCGGTCGTGCTGCTCACCGGTAGCGGCGCGCAAAACCGCGACGAGGAGATCTTCGGCTTCAAGCCGTTCCGCATCATAGCCGATCACCTCACCAGGGCCGGCGTAGCGGTACTGCGATATGACGACCGCGGCGTGGGCGGTTCTTCCGGCAGCGTCCGCGAGGCCACGTCGAACGATTTCGCGGGTGACGCCCTCCAGGCCGCCGAGTTTCTTGGGGCCCGCCCCGAGATCGACTCGCGGGCGATCGGACTCTTGGGCCACAGCGAGGGCGCCATCGTCGCCGCTCTGGCGGCGGCCCGCTCGCGGGCCGTGGCGTTCGTCGTCCTCTTGGCCGGTACCGCGGTCTCAGGCGAGGAGATTCTCTTGGCTCAGGGGGAGCTAATCGCCCGGGCCGGCGGGGCCACGGAGGAGCAGATCGCGGAAAACGCGGCCCTCCAGCGCCGAATCTTTCAGGCGGTGCGCAGCGACAGCGGCTGGGAGGAAGTGGAGCGCGAGATCGCCGCGCAGGTTAGAGCCGGCATCGAACGGCTGCCGGAGGAGCAGCGGCGCCAGATAGCGAACATCGACACTCTCGTGGCGACGAGCGTCCGCGGGGAACTCGACCGCGTACGCACCCGCTGGTTCAAGTTCTTTCTGGACTACGATCCGGCAGAAGCGCTTTCACAGATCCGGGTGCCGGTCCTCGCCGTTTTCGCCGAGAACGACCTACAGGTCCCGCCGGCGCTGAACGGCGAGCCGATGGAGCGGGCGCTCGTGGCCGCCGGCAACGGCGACTACACTATCGAGATTATTCCCGGGGCGAACCATCTGTTCTTGGCTTCGGAGACCGGCAACCCTGCCGAGTATCCCACGCTCGAGAAGAGGTTCGTGCCGGGGTTGTTGGAGATGGTGACCCAGTGGATCACGGAGCGGTGGGGGAACGCACCGTGAGACGTGTGCCGGGATCCGCGAGGCTGACCGTCAACTTCTCGACCGCTTACTTGGTCCCATTCCGGCCGAAACATTTCATGAAAATGGAAGGGGTTGTCCTCGTACTGCGACACCTCGAACAGAACCTCCCGCGTCCCGACGGACAACGCGCCGCCGCTCCGGTCCACCCGGAGGAACACACCAGCAGCGCCGTCGGCGGTCCGCTGAACTCCAGCTTCGCTTGACCGAACGGTGCGGCCAACAGCGCACCATCCGGCCTGGTGTACAGCACGTGGCCCGAGATCGCGTAGCGCGCGTGGGTCCCAGGCGTCAACACCTGAACGTTCCCGGTGTTCAAGTCCAGCGTACCGATCTCGGCGTCCTCTAGCGGACTCACGGCCGATGGAAAGCCGCGGCGAGCGCGCGATCGAACGTCTTGATCTCGCTCACCTCCCGCCGTTTGCAGCAGGCGAGGTGCAGCAAGTCGCGGGCGCCAAGTCCCGGATGCCGTCCCACGAGGACCCTAGCCAACCGGACGTCCTCCCGTTCCACCGGCCACACCACGGCCATACGAGCCTCGGCCAGCTTCAGCGCCGCATCGAGCGTGTCCAGCCGGTCCACTGGGAGATAGGCGTGCAACAGCTCCTGCAACACTTCCGCCGACGTCACCAGGCGCTTGCGAGCCTCCAACGTGCGCTCGAAGAAGGATCGCGCGTCACCCCGCAGGGGGTGGTCGCCGCCCACGGCGTACATCAGAACGTTGGTATCGACGAAGATCACGTAGGGGAGAGACCGGATCGAATCGAATGCTCGATGACCCGGCGATGCTCTTCCCAGTCCGGCTCCTTCCGCAGCTCCCGGGCATCGCACGCCTCGAAGAAGGCTCGGAGTTCGGCGCCGGTCTCGATCCGCGGCTGACGCTCGGCGGCGGAGAGCTTCTCCCGCGCCGCCTCCCGCAGCCAGGCCGCCAGCGACTTACCCTCCCGCTCGGCCTGGCGCCGGTATCGCTCCTTCTCAGCCTCGTCGAGCAGAAGATGGATGCGCGTCACCGACTCCCTCACACCTGTTCATGTGCATATATTGTACACATGTGCTTATAAGTAACACATAACTGAGCCTGCGTCAAACCGCCGGTGAGCAGCACCAAGAACTCGCAAACCCAAGGCTATTTCAGCTCCCGGGTGTTCACAGACTCACTTCGCCCCCGAACTCCTTCAAGTCGCCACGAACGCGAGGCGGCGAACGGCCTAGAAGGGCCTGGGACCTTTCTCCCTTGCAGCGTTGGCGGCACCTCACGTCGCCGACAGTGCCGTCGTCGTAGCGGTAAACCTCTGGCAGAGACCGGCGGCCGAATCCGGCCTGGTTCCCTCAGGGCTTCTTCCTGTAATCCAGCGGCGGATCCCGGTCCCCCACCATCGGCCGGTACACGAAGTCGGGACCGACGCGCCGCTCGTGTTCCTCCCGCGCCGCCGCGACGAGGTCCGGGTCGGTGAAGAGATCCACGGCTGTCATGGCCATCGTCTTGGCGGCCACCAGCAGTCCCTTGGCACCGATGCTTGTCCCACCCGCCGCTATCGCCTGCCAGCTGTGAGCGGCGGTACCGGGAACCCACGTGGCCGCCGTGAGACCCACGGTGGGCACCACCCAACTCACGTCCGACACATCGGTGGACGCCGGGATGGCTCCGTACACGCCGAACGGCGCTACCTTCGCGGCGCTCTCAAGGGGCGGACTGCCTTCGGGGAGCGAAGCCCGTAACCGCTCCGCGAAACGCCGCTCTTCGTCATCGTACTCCACGCCGCCCACTTCTTCCAGGTTGGCGTGCATGACGCGAGCGAGCGTCTCGTTGGGAAGGAGCGCATAGGCACCGTGGATGACCTCGTACTCCATCGTTGTACCGGTCCCCAGCGCCGCGCCCTCAGCGGCCTTCGCCACCCGCTCGAATATCTCCAGGACCTCCTGGGGATCGGGATGCCGCACGTAGTAGAACACCTCGGCGAAGTCGGGTGTAACGTTGGGCGCTGAGCCGCCGGACGTGATCACGTAATGAATGCGGGTCTCCTGCGGTACGTGCTCCCGCATCATGTTGACCATGTAGTTCATCGCCTCGACCCCGTCCAGCGCCGAGCGGGCTCGCTCCGGCGCTGCCGCGGCATGGGCCGACACGCCACGAAAGCGGAACTTGGCTGACTTGTTGGCGAGCGTGCTGTGCACGGCTGCGCTGTTCTCGTCGCCGGGATGCCAATGGAGTACCACGTCCACGTCGTCGAACAAGCCCGCGCGTACCATGTAAACCTTCCCGGCACCGCCCTCTTCCGCGGGCGTGCCGTACAGCCGTATCGTGCCACTTGTTTCGGTCGTCTCCAGCCATTCCTTCACGGCAATCGCCGCAGCCGTCGATCCCGTGCCGAAGAGGTGGTGGCCGCAAGCATGTCCCGCCGCCTTTTCGGATAGTAGTGAGCGCTCGGGCACGCGGTCCTGCGTGATTCCGGGTAGCGCGTCGTATTCGGCGAGGATTCCGACCACGGGCTCACCTTCTCCGTAACTCGCAATGAAGGCGGTGGGCATCCCCGCCACACCCGCCTCGATGCTGAATCCGGCGCTTTGAAGGGTCGCCTGGAGCAGGCCCGCGCTTCGTTCCTCCTGGTAGCCCACCTCGGCCAGATCCCAGATCTGCTGCGCGATCTCGCCGTACCGCTCGGCCTGCCGGTCGATCGCGGACCGGACCATGTCCTTCCCTTGCTGAGCGAAGGCCACTGACGGCCATGTCACCAAGGCGTACAAGGTGCCCAGTCTCGCCAAGCAGCTCGTTGTGGTATTCATCTATTACTCCTCGGCTCGTGCTGGTTACCGCGTAAGATGTAGCGGCACCCGACGACCTTCAAACGCGTGGATCGCACGACGACGGCTTATTCCTTTCGCCGCCAGAAATGCTCGATGCGATGAAGGTGTTCTCTTCCGGTAGGCGAACGCAGCGGGGGCTACAGCGCGATTCGCCAAACCAGCTTGCTCAACATCGTGGTCCGCCGCGAAGTCCAGCGGGACTCCACGTCTGCCATTTGGTTGATCACGAGAAACAGATCGGAGCCGGGCTGCGGAATCCAGTTCAGGCGAAAGTTGAGGATGACCTCGTCGTCCTCACTGTTCCACTGCCCCGCTACTGCACCGAACAGCTTGGGGCTCACGGCGAAATCCAGCCGAGCGGCCGCTTGGTCCACCCGAAACACGTCGCCGAAAAGCTCGATGCGGTTGCGCTCCCAGTCGCCGCTCAGGCTCAGATGGCGGTCGAGCTTCCACCGGACGCCGGCGGCGACGGACAGCCGCGACCCGAGATAGAACTGCCCGCCGCTCACCTCGACACTCCCCGAGAGCGGGCGGGCTCGGTAGGAAGACGCGTCGGCGGCCCAGCGCGTGAACCAATACGTATCCGCCGGGATCGCGGCGTTCTCGAACAGCTCGAAGGGCTCGTCCGGGCTGTCGGCGCGGCGCTGTATGTTGAACTCGAAGGACTCTCCGCTGCGTAGAGTGAATGCCAGGGGCACGAACTCGGCGTAGAAGGACTGCAGCGAGCCGGTCCGGTCGTCCACGTACCAGGAGACCTCGAATGGTTTGATCTCTACCTGCTGTACGGCGGGCAAGAAGCCGGGACGGGGCAGCAGCGCAAGCTCCGTGGCGAACCGCTGGTAGTCCTTGCGGCGCACGAACCCCACTTCGGGAGTGAAGGCGGCTTCGGCCCGAGACCAAGAGGCGGAAAACTCGATCAGGTCATTGGGGTAGCTCAGGAACGCCCTGTGGGCCAGCCCGAAACGGTCGGGAGCGTCCGAGGTGAACGTCTGTGCAACCGCGATCCCAGCGGCGAACTCCTTGTCCCCGAACAGGGACGAAGTGGCGTAACGCAGATCGATACCGTAGGTGGCGTGGCTGCGCCCCGGCTCCCTCCGCGCCACCGCGAGGGCCCCCACCGACGACTCGCGCAACACGTCCTGCTTCCACCGGAC
>JBHIEQ010000145.1:0-7123 GCA_046760725.1 Gemmatimonadales bacterium | reverse complement strand
GATTACGTTTGGTGACCATGCTCCACCGCCGGAGATTCGCAGCGGCGTTGCTCGCCGCGCTGCTGTCAACCGCGAGCGCCCCAGAGCAGCGTCTCGACCCCACGATAATACTGGTGGGTCTCGACGGCTTCCGTTGGGACTACATGGAGCGCGGCGTGACGCCGAACCTCGACCGGCTTGCGGCTCGTGGGGTTCGCGCCGAGCGGCTCATCCCACCCTTTCCCACCACGACGTTTCCCAGCTTCTATACTGTGGCCACGGGGCTCCACCCCGAGAGCCACGGCATCGTCGCGAACACGATGTACGACCCGGTGTTCCGCTCGTGGTTCCGAATCCGCGATACGTCTGCCGTGCGCGACGGCCGCTGGTGGGGTGGCGAGCCCATCTGGGTGACGGCCGAGAAGCAGGGACAGACAGCGGCCACGTTCTTCCTGCCCGGCACGGAGGCACCGGTTGCCGGGATCCGACCCACCTACTGGAAACCTTTCGACCGCAGCATCCCCAAGGCCGCACGCATCGCGCAGATTCTCAGGTGGCTCGAGCTCCCGCCCGGCCAACGTCCCACGTTCATCACTCTCTATCTGGGTGAAGTGGACGCCGTGGCGCACGACTATGATCCAGACTCCGCGCCCGAGGTGACGGCGGCGATTCGACGAGTGGACGCCACTCTGGGGGATCTATTCGACGACCTGGAAGAACGAGGGCTCCTAGACGAGATAAACATCATCGTGGTATCCGATCACGGGATGGCCGCCACGTCACCCGAGCGAGTGATATTCGTGGACGACTACGTCGACCTCGAGAAAGCGAACGTGGTGGACTGGTCGCCGGTGTTGGCGCTCCGGCCGCGCGAAGACGATCTGGAGGAGGTGTACGACGCTCTAGCCGATGCGCACCCTCATCTTGCGGTCTACCGCAAGAGGGAAATACCCGAGCGCCTGCACTACCGATCGCACCGGCGTATCGCGCCCATCATAGGGATAGCGGACGAGGGGTGGTCCACGTCCAACCGCCGATACTACGAGCGCAACCGGGATCGCTTCACCGGCGGGACGCACGGATACGACAACGCGCTGCTATCGATGGGAGCCCTGCTCGTGGCCGCGGGTCCCGCCTTCGAGCGCGGCCGGGTGACCCCGCCGATCCACAGCGTGCACCTGTATGATCTCATGTGCCACATCCTCGGCCTCGAGCCCGCGCCGAACGAGGGCAACCTGGATTCGGTGAGACTGTTGCTGCGAGAGTAAGCGGGAGCGGTCAGAAGAACGCAGTCAACGCCACGTAGCCCACCGTCGGCACCAACCCGAACGCCGACCCAGGCACTCCCAGCTCGTCCAGCCCGGCGCCTACGCCGAGAAACAATCCACCTCTGAGTGTCAGCTCGTCGCCGGCCGAGACCGTGAGCCCGGGCGCGGCTAACACGCTCCTGTCGTTGAGATCCCACAACGCGAGCATGTCCGTGGAAAAGAGCGGATGTATCTCGATGCTTGCCTGTGCGGCAGCCACGTCTCTCCCGGTCACCTGCAATTCGCCACGTCGATACGCGCCCGAGAGCGCCACTGCAGTGAGTTCACCAGGACCGGTCGCCCCGTAGCCGTCCCGCTGGTACTCCACCACCACATAGAGATTGCGGCCCCACACATCGAAGCTGCGATCGAGCCCCAGCGTGGCGCGCAAGACCGTGCCTTCACCCCCGAACCGCAGAACTCCCTCACCGCGCACGGCGGCACCGCCCGCGGTGAACGTCATGCTCACCGCCGCAGCTCCAGAATCGTGGAGCACGCCCGCCCATGCCCCGAGGTCCCAGCCTCTAACCACGGCCCGACCGCGAGCGAGCGCCGTGACGCTCGTCCTGGGGCTCCATTCGGCCACCCGCACGACGCCGTCAAGCTCACTGAACGGCCCCGGGAAAGCCCTGACTCTCAGGGCATCGACCCCGGCTCGGTACTCGCGGAAGGGATCGGTGGGATCGAACGGCGCGAACGGGTCCGCCGGCGTGAGAAAGAGTGTCGTCGCCCACGAGATCGGCTGCCGGCCCAGGATCAGCTCCACGCCGCGGCGGCGGTACGAGAGCGCTGCTCGATCGACCCGATGCCGCCACTCGACATGCTCCCCGTCCCGCAGCGTTCGCTGGAGCGGCAGCCAGTCGCCTGCGGCGGCTACCTGGCCCAGACTTCCTCCGAGCGCGCCGGGGTCGCGCTCCGTCCTCAGTATGAGCATCTGCTCGTACGCCAGATCGATCTCAACGAATCCCACGGGGCGCGAGACCATCAATCGGAGCCGCTGAAAATCCTGCGCACTCTCGGGGCTGAGGGGACCTTCTCGCGAGAGCACGCCGACGTTGAGGTAGTAACCGCGAACGTCGGGTATTTGGGAGCTCGCGGTCGCCGTGACCGCGAGGAGCAGTGCGACCGTGACGGACGCGGCCCTTGTCACCCTCCCGGAGCGCTCCGCCGGTCGTCGGAGTCGATCGCGCCGTCCACCAGGCGCACCACGCGCCGCGCGCGCTCTATCAACCTGGAATCGTGAGTGGCGAACACGAAGGTCGTTCCCAGCTCCTCGTTCAGCCTGACCATCACGTCCAGCAGCGCCTCGCTGGTCGCGGTGTCGAGATTCGCCGTGGGCTCGTCTGCGAGCACGAGCGCCGGATCGCCTACAACCGCTCGCGCTACCGCAATGCGCTGTTGTTGGCCCCCGGACAGCTTGCGGGGGTAGCGGTCCTCGAGCCCGCTCATACCGATTCGTCCGAACAGCTCGGTCACCCTGCGGCGCCGTTCCTCCACGGAAACGCCACGCAGCAGCAGAGGGAACTCGGCGTTCTCCAGCGCCGTGAGCACGGGGAGCAGGTTGTAAGCCTGGAACACGAACCCTATTCTCTCCAATCTCAGCCGCGCGAGGTCACGCTCGGACATCTCGCTGAGATCGCGGCCGTCCACCAGGATCTGCCCACGCGTAGGCCGAGTCAAGCCGCCGAACAGATTGAGCAGCGTGGTCTTGCCGGAGCCCGATGGTCCCGCCAGGACGACGAACTCACCGGGGTCGATCCGCATGGTCACGTCGCGCACCGCCTCCACGGCGATCCCGTCCTGCTCGAAGATCTTCCACAGCGCTTCGGTGCGCACCGCTGGAATCGTCGGTTCAGTCATGCCTCGAATTTCATCGACTCCGCGACATCGATTCTCGTGGCTCGATACGCGGGATAAAGGGAAGCGAGAATACCGATCACGAAGATGAAGCCCACGCTCTGCACGAACTGCACGATGCGAAACTGCGGAACTATCACGGGCTCGATCACGACCCCCGCCGCCGTGAGCTCGCTCTCCAGGGCGAACGAGAAATCCAGGCCGTTGCGGAAGAACACCCAGGTCACCACGAGTCCGAGGATCAGGCCGACTACTCCGCTCAGGGTCGTGAGCAGCAGACCCTCGCACAGCACCAGCAACCCCGATTCCCCTTTGGTCAGGCCGAGCGCCCGGATGACCCCGAACTCCCGGATCCGGTACATCACCGACATCAGCACCGTATTCACGATGGCCAGAGCGACAATCACAAACAGCACGACGTGGAAGATGTAGTCTCCCGCGTCGTCGATCCTGACCGCGGAGTGGAGATCGGGCATCACCTCGCGCCACTCCAGAACCACCATTCGATCCTGCAGGGGAGCGAGGTCGCGCTCGAGTGCCGCAGCCACGGCATCGACCACCCAGCTCGACTCTAACAGCACCGCAAGACTCGTTACACCTCCGTCGAGTCCGAGCCATTCTTGCGCGGTGCCGAGGGGAATATGAATTAAACCCTGGTCGGCTTCCGGAATTCCCGTGCGAAACGTGCCGGCCACACGCACGAGCTGACCCGCGATCTCACCGTTGAGATCCTGAGCTGTGAGCACCAATCTCGATCCCACCCTCAAGTGCAACCGCTCGGCCAGCCCGGTGCCGACAAAGGCATGCAACCGGTCGCCCGGTTGCAGATACCGCCCCTCGATCAGTTTCTCATCGAGTATCGAGTACTCGGCTTCCTTGGCGGCATCGACTGCCACGATAGCGACGGGAAGGGCCGCAGTGGGGGAGTTGGCGAGTCCCTGCACCACTATTCGCGGCGCCGCCAGCTCGACGTGGGGCGCGACCTCCGGCGCGGCCAGGGCCTCGTCGGCGGCCCGCAGCAGGTCGGCGCTCAAGTGGTCCTCGATGGCGCGGGTCCTTTGAAACTGCGGCGCCTGGAACGTCACATGCCCGCTCCCCAGCCTCACACCTGCGTCGATCCAGTCATCGTGCCCGCCGTCGGCGAGTGTGCGAGAGAGAATCAGGAGGGCTAGCCCCAGCACCATCGCGGCGGCGGTCAGGATGCTTCTCCGCGCCTGGCGTCGCACGTTGCGTAGCGCCAACCGCAGCAACAGCCAAATCCGCGCCATCATCGGCCGGCCATCGTGTCGGCTGGAGGAACGTGCGACGCGCGTGGCGGCCGCCAACGCAGTGAGCCACAACGCCACCGCACTCTGAAGCAGAACCGCGTAGGGGTACTCGACCCGCAGAACCGGACGGACGAACCCCCCTGCCATAGTGAAACCGCCGATGAGGCCGCTCAGATCGAGCGGCGCGTTGTGCCACCACACGAGTACGGGAACCGTGATGAAGAGCCCACCTACCAGCGCGACCGTTCCCAGTGCCACCGCTTCCGACAACACTGAGCGTACGATGCCCCAGGGCGACGCACCCACGGCCAACACCAGCGCGAACTCTCGCCTGCGCTCGAAAGCGGCCATGAGCATCGTGTTGGCGACGCCGAAGATGGCCATCCCGAACACGATCACAATGACTATCCAGTACGAGGCCTCGGCGAGCCTCGCGTAGTCCACCATCTCGGGTCTATATGTGGTCCACGCCTGGACATCGACCGGGAGACCATCCGTCTCGATTCGTACTTGCAGTCGTTCCGCCGCCTCGGGCGCGAGCCATGGATCGTCGATCCGCGCCGCAACCTCGTGAACTCGGGATTCGGGAAGCACGAGGAGGAACTGCAACACGTCGATCGGCAGCAGCGTGTAGCTCCCGTCCAGCTCGGCCAGGCCGGACTCGAAGATACCCGATACGGTGAACAGATCGTTTCCGAGCGAGCCGTCGGCGGCGGGCGCCACCAGGACGACTTCATCACCGGGACCGACCTCGAGTCGCCGCGCCATCTCGGAGCCGACCAGCACCTCGCTCTCGCCGGAACGCGGTGGTTGGCCGGCCACCATAGCGCTCATTATCCGCGCGACCCTGGCCTCCCGCTGGGGATCGACACCGACCAGAACAGAGGCCGACGTGCGGGCGCCCGAGCTCAGGAGTCCGCCGCCGAACACCCGCGGGGCAGCCGCCTGCACGGCCGGGTCCGACTCGATTGTCTCCAGCAGCAACGCCACGTCCGTTCCCTCATCTCCCCCGATCGTCTCGTACACGCTCCGCTCGGGCAGGTAGTCTGTGGAGTGCACCTGGAGCTGGCCCGTAACGAGACCCGTCCCGTTATCTATCATCTGCGCAGTCATGCCTTCGGATAGGCCGACCATGATCACGACCGAGAAGTACCCGAGCGCGAGACCGCTCGCGGTGAGAATGGTGCGACGCCGATTCCTACCCAGATTCCGCCACCCGATCGTCCACCAGGGTGTGCGTCGCATGGCTATCGCCCACTACCTCGCAGGCTTTGCAGGGAGAAGAACGACTCCGAGAGATCCACGTCGAACTCGAGCTCGCTGTACCGGATCGTCGTGCTCTCGTTGAGCTTGTCGGCCGGCCTAACGGTCATCACCGCCGGAACGAGACGACCTCCCATCGCGCGGAAGTCGGTGAAGGTGATCGTACGGGCCAGGTTCCCGTCCTCGTCGTAGTACCGGGCCCACGTGGGCATGAGATCGTCCTTCCTCACCTGCTCCTCGATCCTGCCCCACACGACTGCGGCCTCCGGTTTCGGCGTGAGGACGAACTCCCACACCACGACCCCGTCTCGCGGCCCTTCGTACGCAATCTCGATATCGTAGTCCTCGATTATCCGGCTCTCCTTCACGAGGTCGTCGTTCGTGAAGTGAGATCCCATCCACGCGCTCCCCATGAGGGAGGGCGGCAGCTTGATCGTGCGGTCCACTCGCGGGAGGTAGTTCCAGATTTCGTCGCCGGCCTTGAGCGTCGCCGTTCCGGCGTCCTTGCGGGGGGAGAGAATCCTAATGAGGGCGTATTCAGTGCCGAGTGACCAGATCCGCATCTCCATGCTGCGGGTCCAGTGCTCCGTTACGACATCCATCCTCACGCTTCCCCGTGAGGAACGGCCTCTCAGTAGCTGATCGACCCGATCGACGATCTCCCGGGCCGTCTCCTGCGCGGGCGCCCGTGACGCCCCGAGCACCGCGAGAGCCGCAACCACACCTGTCGAGCGTCTGAGCATCCGCCGACTCCACCCGATTCGTCGCGCAGAAAGATACTCAGACAGCCAATGATGCGGGCGGCGCGTTTCATACGATCTCGCCCCGCCCGCGGAGCACCGCTTAACGTTCTTGCCGAGCAGCGCGTATGTCTCAATGTCCCTAACGGAGTCTTCACAATGCGCGTCGTCCTGTCGCTCATGCTCGCAACCGGCCTCTTGAGCACGCCGGTCACGGCGCAAGACCGAGGGCAGTTCGAGCCTCCACCCGACCACTGGCTCACCCTGGATTCACTGATCGATCTCGTCCAGATCACCGCCGATCAGCGGGACACGGTGGCGGCCCACTATCACGAGATCAACGCCCTCCTCAAGCAGGCGGCGGAGAAGAGGAAGGAGATGATGAGTTCCGTGAGCGGAGGGCAACGCGACCCCGCCATGCGCCAGCGTTTCATGGAGATGCGCGAGAGAATGGTCGGGATGCAGGAAGAGGTGGACCGGCATTATGCCGCGATTCGCAGCCTCCTGACCGAGGAGCAGTGGGCGCGATTCGATGAGCTTGCGAAGCCGGTGGTGATTCGGCGCCGCCGAATGTGAGGAGGGGACGCAGGGCGCGGGAGGCGGGGCGCCGAGCACGCCTTCGGCTAGACGTCATGCCACTCGTACCCAGTAGGCCGCACGGAAAGTGCCGCGGCGTGAGAGGGCACCTCCGGCCGCAAGCGAAGGAGAA
>JBHIEQ010000144.1:0-7177 GCA_046760725.1 Gemmatimonadales bacterium | reverse complement strand
AGGGCCCACGTCGAGCTTCACCGCCTCCCAGTCGAGGAAAGTCCGGAGACCGTACCCGTCCGCCGAGACGAGTACGTCACCCCGGCGTATACCGGCGCGATCGGCCGGCCCGCCGGGGGCGACGTCGGTAATCTCGAGCCCACCGGTCTCCTTCCAGTCGCGCAGTCGATCCGCTCCCGCGACGCTCAATCCCACCCAGGCGCGCCGCACCTCCCCGTATCGCTCGAGCTCCTGCGCGACACGCACCGCTCGCTCGATGGGAATGGCGAAGCCCACACCCACCGAGCCGCCGCTCTGGGAGAAGATCGAGCTGTTGACGCCGACCACCTCACCCAGGGTGTTCACAAGCGGCCCGCCGCTGTTACCCGGGTTGATCGCAGCGTCGGTCTGGATCATGCGAACATAAACCGTGCCTTCATCGCCCGACGGCAGCAGGTTACGCCCGAGTGCGCTCACCACCCCGGCGGTCACGGAGGGTTCGGTGTTGCCAAGCAGGTAGCCGTAGGGATTCCCGATCGCCACGACCCACTCGCCGATCATGAGGTCGCTGCTCTTGCCAATGGGAGCGGTGGGCAGGCCCGCCGCGTCGATCTTCAGGACTGCGATGTCGGTGAGCGGGTCCTCCCCGAGCAGCTCCGCCTCGTGATCCACGCCGTCACTCGTCGTCACCACGATCTCTTCGGCGTTCGCCGTAACGTGCTGATTCGTGATCACCGTCCCCTCAGACGATACCAGGAAGCCGGAGCCAAGCCCCTGGACGAGCCGCTCGTAAGGACGTGGCAGGAAGAAGAGATCGAACGCGCTCCGAGCCGCGCGGCGCTCGCGCCGCACGACGTTCACGCTCACCACGGCGGGAGCCACACGGGCCGCCGCCGTGACGATCGCCGAGTGGCGCCCGGCCGCAAGGCTGTCGGCCTGGAGAGCACGGGCCGCGGCGCGGGCCGCGGGCCCGACGGTGGCCTGAAGAAAAGGGCCCGAGTCACCGCGGGTGGGGAGCGCATGCGGAGTAGCATCACCGCAGGCGACAATCAACAGAGCGACGATCGCGCTCTCGATTCTCAAGCGTCGACCTTTGCGCGTGCTACGAGCTTGCTCCAGTCGTTTAAGAACTTGTCCAGGCCCCTGTCGGTAAGAGGGTGTAGCAAGAGACCGCGCAACACCTTGGGGGGCACAGTCGCTATGTCGGCGCCTATCAGTGCGGCCTGAGTGACGTGGAGCGGGTGGCGAATCGACGCAGCCAACAGCTGGGCCTCGATGCTGTAGTTGTCGAAGATCTGACGGGTCTCCCGCACCACCTCCATCCCGTCGTGCCCCACGTCGTCGAGCCGACCGAGAAAAGGCGATACGTACGTGGCTCCGGCCTTCGCCGCCATCAGGCACTGCACCGAACTGAAGCACAGCGTGACATTCACGTTGATCCCATCGGCAACGAGCCTCCGAACCGCGATCATCCCATCCTCGATCATCGGGATCTTCACGACGATGTTCTCCGCGAGCTTGCTGAGCTCGCGACCCTCGCTGTACATGCCCTCCGTATCCACCGCGACCACCTCAGCGCTCACCGGCCCGTCAACGAGAGAGCAGATCTCCTTGAGCACGTCGTCGGGATCCAGGTCACCGGCCACCTTGGACAATAGAGTGGGATTCGTCGTGACTCCGTCGATCAGGCCGGCCTGCGAAGCCCACCGGATCTCGCTCAGATCAGCTGTGTCAAGGAACAGTTTCATCGGTCGAAGCCCTCGTCGAGTTGTGGGTAGCGCGCGCCAATGAAAAAGAGACCCTGCGGTGGTGCGGGCGGACTGGTTTCGTCGTTGTGCGGGCTCTTCAGTAGCCGATCGACGTCCGCCAACGGCCGCCGCTTGCGTCCGATATCCACCATAGTGCCGACGAGAAACCGGACCATGCGGTGCAGGAATCGGTCGGCTTCGATGGTAAAGATAAACCCTTCTCCATCCGGCCGCGCCTTCCACTCCGATATGGTGACGTTGCAGCGATAGTGGCTCTTCTTCTGACCGACGGCGGAGAACGCGCGGAAATCGTGCCGGCCCATCAAACGGCGCGCTGCGCTCACGAGGCGTCCGGCGTCGAGCGGCAGTGCCAGCGGCCACTCGTACGGGCGCCGAAAAGGCGAGAAAGCAGCGGGATCACAGCCCACCACGTAGCGATAACGTCTCGCGAGAGCGTGTCGTCGCGCGTGGAAACCGGGGGGCGCGAGACCGAGCCGCGCAACCCAAACGTCGGGCGGTGAAAGCGCGCGCAAAGCCCTGAGCAGCTCGGGGGGATCCCACGGTCTGGGCAAGACGAAACTCACGACCTGACCGAGCGCGTGAACGCCCGCGTCGGTGCGGCCCGCAGCGTGCGTCACTACGCGTCGGCCAAGGAGGCGTTCCAGCGCCGCCTCAAACACTCCCTGCACGGTACGGTCCTCCCTCTGCAGCTGCCAGCCTCGGAAGCCGCTCCCGTCGTAGTGGAGGACGGCGAAGCAGGATTGCCCCGGCATGCGCCGCTAAGATAGAGCTAGCGGCAAGTGCCGCAAGGAGTTGCGCCGTTGACAAAATCGCCGATCGCGCAGGAACTTCCTTGCTGTGGCCACCTCCCAACCAGACTCGGCCGTAGCCCGCTGCGTGCAGCAGCTAGCCGCAGGACGCTCACCCGGGGAGACGCTCACCCGGGAAGCTTTCGCGCAAGTGATGCGGGGAGAAGCGAGCGGGGTGCAGATGGCGGCGCTCCTCACGGGCCTCCGCGTGCTCGGTGCCGGAGTGGACGAGATCACGGGCGCGGCGCGTGCACTGAGAGACGCGATGGTAACCGTGCCGGTGCGCTCGCAGGACCAACTCATCGACACTTGCGGCACGGGCGGGGGAACAGTCGGCACATTCAACATCTCAACCGCCGCGGCACTCGTAGCCGCGGGGGCGGGCGCCAGGGTAGCGAAGCACGGCAACCGTTCCTTCACCTCCCGCTCGGGCTCGGCAGACCTAATGGAAGCTCTCGGAGTGGAGATCACTCTGGACGCGGACCGCGCGGCAGCGCTGCTCGACCGGGTTCGGATGGCCTTCCTGTTTGCGCCGGTGTTCCACCCGGCGATGCGGCACGTAGCTCCGGTCCGCAGAGAACTGGCGATCCCCACGATCATGAACGTGGTGGGACCGCTGGCCAATCCCGCCGGTGTCACCCGCCAGTTGCTTGGCGTCGCCGACCGCGATCTGGCAGCTCACATGGCCGAAGTGTTGAACAGACTCGGCGCCCGACACGCCCTCGTAGTCAACGCTCGAGTGGGAATGGACGAGCTCGCACCCAAAGGAGCGACAGATGCCTGGGAGGTGAGGGAAGGGGAGGTGATGCGGCTGACCATCGAAGCACTGGAGTTCGGCCTGGAGATAGACGATCTCGCGGCTCTCGCGGGGGGCGGGCCGGAGGACAACGCCGCGCGGGTCGAGCAACTGCTGGCGGAGCCCCGGCGCGATCCCGCCGGCCGGGCGGCCGTCGCGCTCAACGCCGGCGCGGCATGCTACGTCGCCGGCCTGGCGGGGAGCTTTGCAGAGGGAGTGGAGCTGGCCCTCGCTACACTTGACGAGGGAAGAGCTGCAGAAGCGCTGGAGCGCCTGCGGCACGCGACACGCTCTAATACTTCCGGATGATGCCCACCACGACACCCTGGATCAGCACGTCGTTCTCGTGTACCCTGATCGGGGCCATGTTCTCATTAGACGGCTGCAGCCGAATCCAGCCGCCGGGCTCGCGGTATATGCGCTTGACCGTGGCAGAGTCGCCGTCCACGAGCGCTATGACCATCTGGCCGTCGTCTGCGGCCTCTCGACCGTGCACGACGACATAGTCGCCGTCGCGGATATGCTCGTCGATCATCGACTCGCCCCTGACGCGGAGCACGTAGGACGTGCCGCGACGAGGAATGAGGTCGTTGGGCACGGCAATGGTCTCGGGCTCGACCACGGCCTCGATCGGCTCGCCCGCCGCCACCTGGCCCAAGAGCGGCAACTCGGTGGCACCGGCCTGGCCGCGGGGAGGCGCGAGCTGGATGGACCTGCTCTCGTTGTAGGACCGCTGGATGTAGCCCTTGCGCTCGAGATTGCTCAGGTGCTCGTGCACCGTTGCGAGCGACCGAAACGAGAAATGCTCCGCGATCTCCTCGAACGAAGGGGCGTACCCGTGCGTCGTGAGGTAGTCTTGCAGGAAATCGAGAATCTGTTTTTGCCGCCGCGTAAGGGGCATGCGTGCCTCCCGTTCAAGGGCTCCCGAAAAGAATCCGAAGCCAATCTACCCGAAAACAAACCGAAGCACAAGGCGGTGCAGTGGGTGGATTCCTAGCCGGCATTCTGAGGGATGTCAGGGATCGGGTCAGGGACCTGAGAACCCGCATGCCGGAACTGGAGCGCGATGCGAGGGGCGCCCCTCGGGGGCCTTCCTGGGAGACGCTGTTCTCCGACTCGCTGGTTGGGGTCATGGCCGAGGTCAAGCGGCGGTCTCCGTCGGCAGGTGAGATCAGTCTGGAGCTGGATCCCGCGCGTCTCGCAAGGGCGTACGAGCGTGGAGGGGCTGGTGCGATCTCGGTTCTCACCGAGGAGCCGCATTTCGGCGGATCGCTGGGCGATCTGCGGGCGGTGCGGCAAGCGGTGGGCCTGCCCGTTCTCTGGAAGGATTTCCTCCTCGATCCGCTGCAGCTTTGCGAGTCGCGCCTGTGTGGTGCGAGCGCGGTGCTGCTGGTCGCTCGCGTGTTAGAGGGTGGGGCCCTTGCCGAGATGGTTCGTGCGGCAGAGGAACTGGGGCTCGCAACCCTCGTGGAGGTGCACCGGGTGGCCGAGCTGGAGCGCGCGCTCGATGTGAGGCCCCAGGCGGTGGGGGTGAATGCGCGGGATCTCGACACGTTCGAGGTCGATGTGAAGGTGCTGAAGCAGGTACTGGGGAGGATCCCGTCGGGTGTCAAGGCGGTGGCTGAGAGCGGGCTTTCCGGGAGGGCCGACGTGGAGCGTGTGGCCGCGTGGGGAGCCGACGCGGTGTTGGTTGGGACGGCGCTCGTAGAGTCGGACGATCCCGAGGCTCGGGTGAGAGAGCTCGTCGGCGTCCCGCGGGTTGGCCGCTAACATGGGAGGTCCGGGCCGGTTCGGGCGGTATGGCGGCCGTTACGTTCCGGAGACCCTCGTTGGGCCGCTGGACGAGTTGGCGGAGGCTTACGACCGTGCCGCCGCCGACCCGGAGTTTCTTTCGGAGCTCCACGAGCTCCTCCGCGATTACGCGGGGCGTCCGACGCCGCTCTCGGAGGCCCCGCGACTTTCGGAACGCGTGGGGTGTCGGGTGCTCCTCAAGCGTGAGGACTTGGCGCACACCGGCGCGCACAAGATCAACAATACGCTGGGGCAGGTGCTCCTCGCTCGGCGGATGGGAAAGAGGCGCATCATCGCGGAGACGGGCGCGGGTCAGCACGGGGTGGCGACCGCCACGGCGTGCGCCCGCTTCGGGCTCGAGTGCGTGGTTTATATGGGAGAGGAGGACATGCGGCGGCAGCGGCTCAACGTCTTTCGCATGGAGCTAATGGGTGCCACGGTTGTGCCCGTCGAATCCGGCACGCGGACCCTCAAGGATGCCACCAACGAGGCGCTGCGGGACTGGGTCACGAATGTGGACACGACGCACTACGTCGTAGGGTCCGTGGTCGGTCCGGACCCGTTCCCCCGCATTGTTCGCGACTTGCAGCGCGTCATAGGACGCGAGGCCAAGCGGCAGGTGCTCGAGCGGACCGGTTCCTTGCCTCACACGATCGTCGCCTGCGTGGGAGGTGGATCGAATGCCATCGGGATCTTCTACGAGTTCCTGGACGACGCCACAGTGGAGCTCGTGGGGATAGAGGCGGGGGGCGAGGGGCTGGAGACCGGACGTCACGCAGCCTCGCTGGTGGCGGGCACCCCCGGGGTGTTGCACGGCAGTTTGAGCTACCTTTTGCAGAACGGAGACGGTCAGGTGCGCCCAGCGCACTCGGTGTCGGCCGGGTTGGACTATCCGGGCGTCGGCCCCGAGCATTCCCACTTGCGCGACACCGGGCGCGTGCACTATTTCAGCGTCACTGACAGTGGCGCACTCGATGCGTTTTACGCGCTCGGAAAGCTGGAGGGTATCTTGCCGGCGCTGGAGAGCGCTCATGCCTTGGCGTGGGTGCTGGAGCCCGAGCGCCGGTGGAGCGGCTCAGAGGTAGTGGTGATCAATCTGAGCGGTCGCGGCGACAAGGATGTGGCGTACGTCGCGGAGATCAGTGAGAGACGCCGATGAGCGACCCAACCGCAACGCAGGAACCTGAGATCAACGTGAAGGTAGTCGAGGACCTGATGCAGGTCCTCGTGAAGGGTCTCCGCGCCGTCCAACTCTACATGCCCAACAACCCGGTCTATCAGACCGCGATCAAGAATCTACGAGCGGCGTTCGAGCCCCTGTGGCGGGAGACCGCCGAGCTGTCGCTCACCGTGACGGAGACGGACCTGTCTTTAGACGGGCACGTCGTGCTTTCGCAGCCCGCTAAGTCGGAGAGTATAGCCTGGGTGCTCTTCAAGGACGGTGTGAGGCGTCTCGTTCTCAGCCCTGGGGTGGAAGACGACGAGATCGTCCGGTTCCTGAACGTGATTCACAAGGTGCGCAATCTTCCACCCGACGCGGACGACGATCTCTTGACGCTTCTCTGGGAACAGGATTTTCAGGAGCTCCGCTACGACTTTGTGGAGCTGGGCATGGACGAGGCACCTCCGTTGGAGGCGGGCGAGAGCGAGCCGCCTCCCGGCGAACAGGTAAGGCAGGAGGTGCAGACCGAAGCTCAGGAGGAGGAGCCCCCCAAGGGGATAGTCAGCGTGGACGACTTCGACTCCACGCTCTACTTCCTCGACGACAGCGAGGTCCAGTACCTCAAGAGCGAGCTCGAGCGCGAGTACAGCCAGGATCTCAGGGGCAACGTACTCTCGATGCTGTTCGATCTCATGGAGCTTCAGACGTACAGTACAGTTCGCGCCGAGCTGATCTCCATAGTGGAGAACTTCATCCCCTATCTGCTCGCGGTCGGCGACTTCCGGTCGGTGGCGTATATCCTGAAGGAGTCCCAGCTGGTCATGGAGCGGGCTCGGGAGATGCTTCCCGAGCACACCCAGGCGCGGCAGGCCTTACGTGACAGGTTGTCGGA
>JBHIEQ010000143.1:0-7189 GCA_046760725.1 Gemmatimonadales bacterium | reverse complement strand
CGTGGATCATCCCCGTGCCGGTCTCGATCAGCGTTCCGAAGAGTACTACCTGAAACAGGATCTGAAAGCCGCGTGAGCCCAATACCTCGAGAAGCGCGTTCGCCGGAACGGACCGATCCAGGATTGCGGGATACTGCCCCAACATCGCCAGGTAGAACAACAGTCCCGGAATGATGGCGATGGGGCCCGCGAGCACCCCCGCCGTGACCGCTTGGCGGCGTGTATTCGCGTGACGCACGGCGAACAGCACCGCCGGGATGACCGCTAGGTTGTAGCCGGCGTACTGTAGGCCACCCACAAACCATCCGCTCTGGGTGGGACCCGAGGCGAGCGTCCCAACAATCTCGTCTCCAAACACCGAGAAGGCCCACGCGAACATCACGATGTATACGCCGTAGAGCACGAACGACCAGCCCGCGAGCGCGCGCTCGATAGTGGCGCTACCCTTGAACACCAGGAAGCCGACTGCCAGCATGATGCCCACGACGCCGGTCACATAGGGCAGGCCGAAGGTCTCCTGGAGCATGGAACCCGCGGCGGCAGCGATCACCGCCAGTACCACAGCCAGCATGGCGAGATAGCAGATCTCGAACAGCACCCATCCGGGACCCAGCAGGCGACGGAAGAAGGCTCTGTACTCGTACGCCCCGTACCTGCGGGAGAACTCGAACGACACGGCGCTCACCGCGCTCCAGATCACGGTCGATACGAGCAACATGCCCAGGAGTCCGCCCACGGGACCCTGGGTCATGAAGAATTCCACAATCTCCCGTCCCGTGCCGTAGCCCCCGGCGATCACGACCGACTGGAAGACGAAGCCGGGAAGGAGATACTTGCGGAATGCAGCCGAGGCTCGACCGAGCTGGTGCGAAGGTGTAGCATCCATAAGCGGGCTCGTAGGGGAGCGCCTAAGATGCGTCCCCGGAACTCCCTTGACGAGAGGCTGATCGCTCGGTGCCTGTGTCGCAGCTCACTGCACCTGAAGCTAGTGCGGCGACATAGTGTTCCGACTAGATTAGGGGAATCTTTGGCGGGGGAGCACTGTGGAGTCCAACGGAGAACAGCGCCGCATTCGATTCGATGAGCTGGAACTCGAGCGCCAGGCTGACAGTGAGTGCCAGGCGAGGGTCGTGCTGGCGTGGCAGAAGGGTGAGGAGTTCACCGGCGAGTCGAGGGGCGTCCACTCCGAGACGGGCGTCCTGCGCTGTGCCGCGGAGGCCGCGGCGCACGCCCTGGAGCTGGCGGTCGGTAGGCGGGTCTTACTGGAGGTCCTGGGCGTGCGCACGATCAAGGCATTCGACGCTATCATCGTCGTGGTGGCGCTCGCCAGCCGTGTCAGCGACCATAGGCAGAGGATCGTGGGGTCCGCGATCATTCACGACGACCCTGCCCGCGCCGCGGTGCACGCGGTGCTGAGCGCAACCAACCGGCTGCTAGGAGACAACCTCATCTATCTGCGTTGAGGGGCTCCTCGCGCCGCTCTTCATTTTTTCTTTAAGTGTTTCTTAATGCTCCATATGGTAAAAGAGCGGCGACCAGGCCACGACGCCGCGGGTCCGCTGCACCCTCTATAGGTGGGCCCCCGGGCGTGGATCACCATAGACCCACATAACAGTCGCGAGAGCTCTAGCAAGTAAGCGCTGTTCTACGCTGGGCCCTGTAGCCGGAGAGCTGGATTGAGCCATCGTCAGCTACGCGGCCGCGCGTTCACTTGTGGGAGGTGGCGATGAGCCAGCATCGACAAACCCTCGAGATAGTTGCGCTAGTCCTGCTGTTTCTCAGCATCACGCTCTTGGCGGTCGTGGGATTCGCCAGGGTGGGAGTAGAACTAACCGGGCTCTACTGGCATTTCGTCGACCTCGTGTGGGTCTTCATCTTCACCTCCTTCTATCTCATCTAGCGGAGGGCGACGATGGAACGTGTGACACCGTACCGAACCTACTGGATCGCGTGGGGCATCCTTCTGATGCTCACGATCTTCATGCTCCTCATGGAAGCAACCCGCTTCTCGAGGGTCGCCACGATAACGATCCTTCTAGCCGCCATGTTGACGAAGGCCACGCTTATCGGCGGCTGGTTCATGCATCTGAGGTTCGAGCGGAGAGCGCTTGTGGTGTCGGTGGTTGCAGGAACCTTTGCGACAGCCGCGGTCCTGTTCTTCCTGCTCATTCCGGACGGTACCGCAACCCTGCGGATGACGCCCCACTAGACGGAATCGATAGTGATGCCGGAAGGCGTGGTAGTTGGGAGTTCCTTCTGGTTGCTGTGGCAGTGATTTGGCACCTCGGCGGCAGGGGCGAGGAGGACACCGACTGGACCGCTTCTCCGGGAGTACCGTTTCCCCCTCCCATTCCGCCTGCACTCGCCAAACCGCACGGCGACGGGCGCCCACCAGTGAGGCCGCGAGCCCCGCGATCGAGAGCGCGGTCAGTGCGATTCCGCGAACGCCATTGATCGACACTGTCAGGAAACATCCGCGGCCCGGGTGACGTTGAACTTACAGGCCGGAAGCGGCTGTCAGCGCAGGTCCGGCGGATGAATATGTTTCGGCACCACCAGCCGTTGCACCCGGAGGGTCCCAAATGACGATCGCAGCGCGTCGGCGTAGTCGCGTGTTTCGGGGAGCGCCGCTCCTGGCGCTCTGTCTCGGACTGCCGGTTTCCACCCTCGATGCACAGCAGGCACCCCCGACCTTCGACATCGACCGGGCGTATCTCGTCGAGCCGACACCGTTCGAGCCGTTTTACGTCACGGCCACAAGGCCGCTCCGCGAGGCGCTCCGGGAAGGACTCGTGCACGAGGAAACGCCGATTCTCGTGTTCGAACGAGAGGCAGGGCGCCTAGCGCTCTCCACGGAACAGATGTCTTATCACCACGTCGCCCAGGGAGACATGGCGGGTGAGCCGTGGCTGGTCTCCTTCTGACCCGCGTGTAACACGGGGGTCAGTTTGACTCCCATCGTGCAGGGAGAAATCCATCACTTCGAGTACCGCGGTCTGTACGACGGCGTAACGATTCTGGCGGACCGGGAGACCGGCACCATCTGGAATCACATTACCGGCAAGGCGATGTACGGCCCCCTCGTGGGCAGCAGGCTCGCAACGTCGAACCTGCTTCATACTACGGTGAAGCAGGCGCTCCGGTCCTTTCCCGATCTCGAGATCGCGATCTCCGACCGTCCGATCTCCGGCCGCAGGAGCCGCTGGTCACCCTGGGCAGAGAGAATCCCGATTCTCAGCGAGAGACTGCGCGGCACGATGGCGCGCGAGGACAGGCGGCGGCCGACGATGGACTTGGGGCTGGGTGTCTGGACCGATCGCACTCAGCGCTACTACCCGATGCAGACCGTGGCCGCGCTGGGGAACGCAGTGCTCGACCGGTTGGACGGGCGGTCCTTAGTGATCTATTTCGATCCAGAGGCGCGCGCGTTGGGCGCCGTTTACGTGGAAGCGGCGAGCGCGGTGTGGGAAGATGACGTGCTACGCTTCGACAGCGGAACCTACATGACCCACGGCGTTCTGTACGACGCCGACGGAACGAGACGCGCCATCGAGCGCCCGCTTCAGCTGTTCACGCGGTGGTACGGCTTCGCTCTCACGTTTCCGGGAACGGAGATCTACGAGCCGGAGGACTGAGGGCCCTTGGCCTGCTCCGCGCCCTACGTCCCGCGCCCCACGCGACGCTGGAGCAGCTCCCAGCGCGCATCCACTTCGGCCTGAATCCTCCCGATCTGCTCGTCGGTCAGGTGCCGAAAACGACCCTGCCGCCGCAGATACGGCTCGATGGGATCACCTGGATGATCCGCTGTAAGGCGCCATGAGGTGCCGTCCTCGACCTCCAGCAGCGGGAACACCCGCGTGGCCACGGCCATCCGGGCAAGCTCTATGGTCTCCTCGTCCGGATACTTCCAGCCGGGAGGACACGGCGAGAGGATGTGCAGGAACCGCGTTCCCCGGATCAACTTGGCCTTGCGTACCTTGCTCAGAAGATCCAGCGGATAGGCCACCGTGGCGGTCGCGGCGTAGGGAATACGATGCGCCGCCAGTATGGAGACAATGTCCTTCTTGGGGTGGTCCTCCGGGTGAGCCTCGGGAGTGGTGGTGGTCCAGGCTCCCCACGGCGTCGAGGACGAGCGCTGGATACCGGTGTTCATGTACGCCTCGTTGTCGTAACAGCAGTACAGAATGTCCTCATTCCGCTCCGCCGCGCCCGACAACGCCTGCAGCCCGATGTCGAACGTGCCGCCGTCACCGGCCCATACCATCACAATGCTCTCGGTATCGCCGCGCATCTCGAGTGCCGCCTTGATCCCCGAGGCGACCGCAGCACCAGTCTCGAAAGCCGTATGATAGAGCGGCACCTTGAGCGAGGACTGCGGCCACGGCCCGGCGATGATCGACCAGCAGCAAGCCGGAAGCACCACCACCGTCTTCTCCCCTAGGCCCTTCAATACGAGGCGCATCGCCATGGGTGCCCCGCACCCGGGACACGCCAGGTGACCTGACGTCATGAGCTCTTCGCGCGGCACGCGCTCCGCAATGATCTCCTGGCTCAACTCCTCACCCCCACCCAGAGATCCTCACGCTCCGGTCGCGAGACCCGTCTCGTTCGCTCGATGACCTCTTCGATCACCTGGGGAGTGACGTCTCGTCCACCTAAACCGATGACATACCCGTACAGCTCCGGCCGCTCACCCGACCTCAGGTCGTATAGGGCCGAACGCATCTCCTCGGCAAAGATCCCGCCGTGGCCGACGGAGATGTTGCGGTCCAGCACGGCGACCTTCTTCACACCGCGCAACTCGCCGCGGAGCGCCTCTGTCGGGAACGGCCGGAACATCTTCACCTTGATGAGGCCGACCGGCTCGCCGCGTTCCCGGCAGCGGTTGACCACATAGCGCGCGGTCGAGGTGACCGTGCCCGACGTGACGAGCACCAGATCAGCGCCCTTGGTGCGGTACGTCTCGATCGCACCGTAGCGCCTGGCGAACAGAGCTTCCCACTCGTCCTCGACTTCCTCGAACACCCGGTGCACCGCGGCCATCGCCTCCTGCTGGCGCCAGCGGAACTCCATGTAGCTATCAGGACGCACTAGGGCCCCGAACGCCCGAGGATCGGCGACGTCGAGCCTGTAACACGCCTCTCGCCGGGGTAGGAACCGATCGACGACCTCCTGGTCCGGGATATCCACCGGCTCCGCTGTGTGCGACAGGTAAAACGCGTCCAGCACAACCATTACCGGCAGATCGACAGTTTCACCCAGCCTGAACGCCTGTACCGTCGAGTCCAAGACCTCCTGGTTGGTCTCGCAATACAGCTGGATCCAACCGGTATCGCGCTGCGACAGGCTGTCGTTCTGGTCAGTCCAGATGTTCCACCCCGGTCCGAGCGCCCGGTTGATGTTGGCCATCACGATGGGATGCCGGCCGTTGGTCGCCCAATGGAGCATCTCGTGCATGAGCGCGAGACCCTGTGACGAGGTGGCCGTGAACGCCCGGGCACCGGCCGCACTCGCCCCTACACAGGCGGCCATCGCCGAGTGCTCCGATTCCACCTTGATGAACCGTGCGTGGAGCCGCCCATCCGCGCACATCTCCGACAGTTCTTCCACCACCTGCGTCTGGGGGGTGATGGGATAGGCCGATATGACTTCGACACGCGCGAGCCTGGCACCCCAGGACACGGCGTGGTTGCCTTCCATGACCTTCTTCACAGATCCTCCCCTGTCATGACCATCGCCCCCCTGGGACACTCCGCGACGCAAACGCCACACCCTTTGCAGTACTCCAACGCGACGACGAAGCCCTTCCCCTCAGTGCGCCGGGAGACGGCCACATCGGGGCAGAAGATGAGACACAGCTCGCACTCGTTACACACCCCGCAGCTGAAGCACCGTCCCGCCTCTTGCAGCGCGAGATCCCGGCCCAGCCCGCGATTCACCTCAGCGAACCCGGCCCGGCTCTCCTCTACAGGAATCCTTCCGTCCGCATGCCGCGGCGCGGGCGCGAAGTGGCGCACGTTGATGCGATCGAACTCCACGATCTCATTGACCGGTGAGACGCGCTCCACAGGATCGTCACCCCGCCAGCGGGTGACGCTCATGTTGCCGGTACCGCCGAAGCGTAGGGCCCTGAACTCCGGGCCGCCCGGCAATTCACCCGCACGGGTGCGCAGATGCCAGTCGATCCCGATAGCAGCCCGCTTTCCCGCACCCAGCGCGTCGGCCACGGTCCGCGGTTGGTCGGTGAGATCGCCACCGGCGAACACGGACGGGTAGCTCGTCTGACCGGTCTCCGAGACGAACACTGTCGAGCCTGCCCGCCCCACGACCTGGGGCAGTGCCTCCACGTCCGAAGCCTCGCCGATGGCCGAGAGTACCGTATCGGCCTCCAGTATCACGCCCTGATTGGTGGGAACCGGTCGGCGCCGGCCGCTCTCATCCGGCTCGCCCAATCTCATTCGCACACACTCCACCGCCCTGAGCTTGTCTCCCTCGCGCAGGAACCCGGCGGGTGCGGCGAGGAAGACGAACTGCACGCCCTCTCGCTCCGCCTCCTCCACCTCCTCGTCGATGGCAGGCATCTCGCGACGCGTCCGCCGGTAGAGAACGGTCACCTCGGAGCCCAACCGCACTGCGGTGCGCGCACAGTCCATCGCGGTGTTCCCCCCACCGACCACGATCACTCGACGCCCCAGATCGGGGCGCTCGCCTCGGTTTACCTCTCGCAGAAACTCCAGCCCCCCCCTTACACCGGGTCCGTCCTCCCCGGCGACCCCCATCGGGCGGCCCCGATGGGCACCGGTCGCAAGGAAGACCGCGTCGAAGTGCGACAGCACCGTGGGCCACGGAAGGTCTTCCCCCACACGGACCCCGCAGCGGATGTCCACTCCCTGCCCCGCTATGCGATCGATGTCGCGATCCAGCACGTCGCGGGGCAGGCGGTACTCCGGGATCCCCAGACGCAACATGCCGCCCGGCTCGGAAGCGGCCTCGAACACGGTCACCACATAGCCCATGCGGGCGAGATGGTAGGCGCAGGAGAGCCCCGCGGGCCCCGACCCGATGACGGCGATCTCGCCCTCACGGGTCTGGACGGGCTCGACCTCTCGCTCATCCGGCGGCCGGTCGCCCAGCATGCGCTCGACTGCATGGATCGCCACCGCTCCGTCGAACAGGCGCCGGTTGCACG
>JBHIEQ010000142.1:0-7218 GCA_046760725.1 Gemmatimonadales bacterium | reverse complement strand
TCATTCCCCTCCTGCCGTCGCGACCTGGTATTCCTCGACGGGTGGACACGTGCAGATGAGGTGTCGGTCCCCGTACGCCGCGTCCACGCGTCCCACGGGAGGCCACACCTTGTGCTCGCGCGTCTCGGGTGACGGAAATGCGGCGCGCTCCCTCGAGTACGGCCGATCCCACACGTCGCTCACCAGGTCCGCCAACGTATGCGGCGCGTTCTTCAGCAAGTTGTTCTCGCGGTCGGCACGCCCCTCCTCGATCTCGCGGATCTCTTCGCGAATCGCGATGAGGGCGTCGCAGAACCGATCCAGCTCCTCCTTCGATTCGCTCTCTGTGGGCTCGACCATCATGGTGCCCGGCACCGGAAACGAGACGGTAGGGGCGTGAAAACCGTAATCCATAAGGCGCGTCGCGATGTCGTCCACCGTGACGCCGGCGGAAGCGCGGAACGGCCTGGTATCGAGAATGCATTCGTGCCCGATCAGTCCTTCCCGCCCCGAGTACAACAGGTCGTAGTACCCGGTCAAACGACGCGCCACGTAGTTGGCGTTGAGTACCGCCACCTTCGTGGCCTGCGTCAGACCCTCGGGGCCCATGAGCGCCAGATACGCCCATGAGATCGGCAGGATCGACGGGCTCCCCCACGGGGCCGCCGAGACCGTGCCGCACGACTTCGGAATCCCCAGCCGCACGACGGGGTGATCGGGCAAGAACGGCGCGAGATGCTCCGCCACGCCGATCGGTCCCATACCGGGGCCGCCCCCGCCGTGAGGGATGCAGAACGTCTTGTGCAAGTTGAGGTGCAGAACGTCGGCGCCGATCTCGCCCGGTTTGCAGATGCCCACCAGCGCGTTCATGTTCGCACCGTCCATGTAAACCTGCCCGCCGGCCTCGTGAACGATCTCGCACATCTCCCGAATAGTGGTCTCGAAGACCCCGTGAGTGGAGGGGTATGTGATCATGAGTGCCGCGAGAGAATCGCCGTGGTCCACGGCCTTCGCCCGAAGGTCGTCCATGTCCACGTTACCGTCGGCATCCGTGCGCACCACGACCACTTTCAATCCGGCCATGACGGCGCTCGCCGGATTCGTGCCGTGCGCCGACTGTGGAATGAGACAAACGTCGCGGTGTCCCTCTCCCCGCGATGCGTGATAGGCGCGAATCACCAATAGACCACTGAACTCTCCCTGCGACCCCGCGTTCGGCTGGAGCGAAATGGCGAAGAACCCCGTGACCTCCGCCAACTGCGCCTCGAGCTGCTCGAACAGCTCCCGATAGCCCGCCGCCTGCTCCGGCGGCGCGAACGGATGCAGAGCGGAGAACTCGGGCCAGCTCACGGGAAGCATCTCGGTCGTCGCATTCAGCTTTAGCGTGCACGATCCCAACGGGATCATCGAGCTCGTGAGCGAGAGATCGCGGTCCTCGAGGCGCTTCAGATACCTCAACATCTCGGTCTCGGACCGATACCGATGAAAGCAGGAATGGTCCAGATATGAGCTCGTTCGGCGCAGTCCTGCCGGCACGCAGCCCTCGAGCGAGACGGCGGTCTCGTCGAGCCAAGCGGGTGCATCACCCTCCAGCGCGAATGCCAGGATGAGGTCCCGAAGATCGTCCGGCGTCACGGTCTCATCGAGAGTCACCCCGATCCTGGTCGCGGACAGCTCTCGCAGGTTGATGCGCCGCTGCCGGGCCGCCTCGTGGACCCGAGCCACGCGTTTCTCATCACTTTCCACGGCCAGCGTGTCGAAGAACGACTCATTGACCACCCGGTAGCCAAGGCGGCGAAGCGTCTCTGCCAAGAGCGCCGTGCGGCGTTGTACCCGGCGAGCGATGGCCCGAAGTCCCTCGGGGCCGTGATAAACGGCGTACATCGCGGAGATCACGGCGAGCAACACCTGCGCCGTGCACACATTGCTGGTCGCCTTCTCGCGCCGGATGTGCTGCTCGCGCGTCTGCAACGCCATGCGCAGTGCCCTCCGCCCCTCGCGGTCCTTCGTGACGCCGATGATGCGCCCGGGGACCAGCCTCTTGTTAGCCTCTCGCGTTGCGAAGAACGCCGCGTGCGGGCCGCCGTATCCGAGCGGCACGCCGAAGCGCTGGGAGTTGCCGATAGCAATATCCGCGCCCCACTCGCCCGGAGGGACGAGCAGCGTGAGTGCAAGGAGATCGGTTGCCACGGTCACGAGAGCTCCCGCCGCATGCGCTCTCTCGCACACGTCGCCATAGTCCACGATCTCGCCGTCGGTCGAGGGGTATTGGAGCAGCGCGCCGATCGTCGTCGGGCCGAACCGGAACCCGGCAGGATCGCCCAACTCGATCTCGATTCCTCTGGCGGTCGCCCGGGTCTGAACAACGGCGATGGTTTGCGGATGACAGCGATCGTCCACCAGGAAGACGGGATGCTCCACGTCCCTTCGGGCGCCGAGCGTAAGGGTCATGGCCTCGGCGGCCGCGGTGCCTTCGTCCAGTAGCGAGGCGTTGGCGATTTCGAACCCTGTGAGGTCCGAGACCATCGTCTGAAACGTGAGGAGTGCCTCCATCCTCCCCTGTGATATCTCGGCCTGGTACGGCGTGTATGCGGTGTACCAACCGGGATTCTCCAGAATGTTTCGCTGAATGACGGCGGGCACTATGCAGTCGGCATACCCCATCCCGATGTAGGAGCGGAACACCTGGTTCCGATCGGCGATCCGCCGAAGCGCACGGATGACCTCATACTCGCCGCGCGCCTCCGGCAGATCCAACGGACGCGTCACGCGAATGTCCTCCGGAACCGCCGCATCTATCAGCTCGTCGAGAGAGCCGTAACCGAGTGTGCCTAACATCACCCGTATGTCGTCTGGCCGTGGACCGATGTGTCGTGAGGCGAACTCCTGAGATCCATCGGCCGAATGCGATTCGTATGTCATAGCTCGGATTTGCTCGTCGTAACCGGATAATTATAGCCACACGTACGAACGCCCCGGATCATGGTCCGAGGCGCTCGGGAAGTCTCATTACGGATGGCTCCGCGGGCTATTCGCCGATATGCTGAGCGTAATCGGCGGCGGTCAGAAGCTGGTCGATGTCGTCCGCGCTGCGAACCTGTAGCTTGATCATCCACCCTTCGCCGTAGGGATCACGGTTCACGAGCCCCGGATCCGCCTCCAGTGCCTCGTTTACCTCCACCACCTTCCCGGCTATGGGGCAGAACAGGTCCGAGACGGCCTTGACCGCCTCGATCGTGCCGAAGACGTCCATTTGCGCCAGCTCGGCTCCCACTTCCGGCAGCTCCACATAGACGACGTCGCCCAGCTCGCTCTGCGCGTAATCCGTGATGCCGACCACCACCACGCCGGGGTCGTCACCGGCCTTCACATACTCATGCTCTTCCGTGTAATGGAGTGTCTCGGGACTGTCGGACATCAGTCGATTGCGGCCTCTGGTTCGCGTCGGGGAGGCGTAGGTTACCGGCCCGCCCGAGCAGTGTCAACCATCTTATGCCGCGCCCTCGAACAGGTCGGCAAGCGGGCGTTTGGGCGTGGTGGGAGCCGTAAACCACTCGCGATCCGGGATCCTCGTCGCGTCGGCGCTACCGAGCCAGTGAGCAGCGGTCGATGGCGGTAGAGACTGCGCAGCTCGGGTCTTCACCTCCCGCCAGGGACGCACGTCCAGCCGCGCCGCGATCTCCCCGGGGCGCGCACCGCGCAGGTCGGTCGAGACGCGCGCCGCTTCCTCGGCCGGCATGGTCACGTAGTAGAGGCGGGGCACCGCCCGCTGGGCGGCCGCGATCACCCAGCGATGAACCGTCGTCTCGAGGGGGCCGCCCGTCATACCCTCGGGACCGTAGGTGATGACGGCCGCCGGCGCGAGACCGCGCACGAGGTCGGCGATGGCCTCGATCGCGGCCCCGTCGTCCAGCTCGCTGGCTCCCTCGGCTCCCTCGAGACACCTCGCACTATCAAGACCGAGCAAATGAGCGAGCTCGTCCATGGTACCCGAGATGCACACGACGTGCGTCCCGACTCCGGCGTCGGAGTAGCGTGCGAGGGTTCCCCCGATCGCGAACACCACGTCCCGCGGAGTGGCCAGCACCGCGAGCAGCGGTCCCGCGCCTCGAGCGGCGTCGCGCGCGGCCCTGCTGCGGATCGTGAGCCAGGCGTCCCACGCCAGCCGTCGCAACTCCTTCGGAGTTCCGGTGTTGTCGATCACGATGTCGCTGCGATCCCGTTTCAGGTCCGACGGGAGCTGCGCCGCCATCATGCGATCCGCGTCCTCGGGGGTGAATCCGCGCTGCACCACCGCACGCTCGCGCCTTAGAGCGGGAGGGGCATCAACCAAGACTATGAGATCGAAGTCCTCGGGGCTCAGTACCTCGAACAGCAAGGGTATGTCGTTCACCAAGACGCAGTCGCCGCGCGCCCGCGCCTCTTCCGCCAGCTCGGCGCGACGCCGCGCCACCGCCGGGTGCACGATCGCGTTGAGCGCCCCGAGCGCCTCATCGTCTTTGAGAGCCGCGGCCCTCAGAGCATCCCGGTCCAGGGCGCCGTCAGGTCCCAACACCCCCCGGCCAAATCGGCGCGCGATCGCGGCGAGTGTCGGAGTCCCGGGCCGTTGCACCTCGCGCACGAGCTCATCGGCGTCGATCACGCTGGCTCCCCACTCGGCGAAGTGGCGCAACACGGTGGACTTGCCGGAAGCGAGATTGCCGGTGAGCGCAACGTTCAGCATCGGGACAAAGCTGACGCTTCCTTTCGCGAGGAAATCCGGGAGCGTCCTAGAAGAGCAGAGTCTGGTCCTCGTCGGCGGCCGGCACCTCGTGACAGTGCCGGCACCTGGCCTCGTACGTCTCGCTGCCCCCGACGAGTATCGTGGGGGAATCGTAGCGGGCCGGGTTGCCGTCGATCAGTCGCTGGTTACGGCACGCCGGGTCGCCGCACTTGACGCAGATGGCATGGAGCTTGATGACTACCTCCGCAACCGCGAGAAGCTGGGCCATCGCCCCGAATGGCTCGCCGCGGAAATCTGTTTCGGTCCCGGCGATGATGACTCGCGTTCCGCGGTTCGCGAGCGCGGTTGCGACACCCACGATCCCCGGATCGAGGAACTGTGCCTCGTCAACCGCGACGACCGAAGTGCCGGGCCGGACCTGCTGCATGATCTCACCGGAAGAGTCGATCGGCCTGGCCTCAACCGAGATGCCGTCGTGCGTCGTCACCGAGTACACTCCGTAGCGGTCGTCGATGTAGGACTTGAACACCTGTACCGTCTTCCGTGCGATCACGGCCCTGCGCACGCGGCGGATCAGCTCCTCACTCTTCCCGCTGAACATGACACCCGTGATCACTTCGATCCAGCCGGGACGAGCACTGTGCAACATGCGGGGTCATACCTCGAGGGCGAGTGGCTTCAGCTTATCGCCGTGCACACGACCCAGCAAGCGGAGTCACCGCAGTCGCGCCGGTCCAGTCCTCAGGCGATGGCTTGCCAAGGCAGGGCCACGGGCGATACTTAATGCACCCAGAGGACGGCGATCGCCGGGGGTACGCCGCCTCGTTGAGTAAATCGAATCCGCCTACCCAATTACTCGTCCAAGGAGGGCAGTGGTGAACAAAACTGAACTCATCGAGGCGCTGGCTTCACAAGCCGGACTCTCGAAGGCCGATGCCGGTCGCGCGATCGAAGCACTGTTCGGCACCGGTGGACTCATTGCCGACAGTCTGAAGAGGGGAGACCGGGTCCAGATCACCGGCTTCGGGACGTTCCAGGCCCGCAAGCGTGCCGCCCGCACCGGTCGCGACCCTCGCACCGGTAACGAGATTCAGATCGCCGCTGCCACGCTTCCCGCGTTCAAGGCGGGGCAGGGGCTCAAGGACGCCGTGAACCGCTGACCTAGGGGGACATTGGGCGGCTCGGGCGCCGACTCAGCGCCGGTCGATCCGAGCCGCCACCCTCTGACCACGAAGTTGTGAGCCGTCAAGCCCAACCAGGGCACGCTCCGCCCACTCGGCTCGCACGCTCGCCAGGGTGAAGGTGTCTCTCACCTCCACACGGCCAATGCAGTCCTTGGGAACGCCGACCGCGTTCACGAGACAACCCACTACGTCAGCCGGCCGAATCCGATCTCTCCCACCCAGATCCAGACGGATGACCGCCCACAGCGGGATCTCGCCGGCGCCCGGAGCCCGGACCGACCCCTCCCGCCGCAACGCGCGTAGTGCGGCCGCCGCGACGACCGACGGGTCGTGCTCATCGAACAGGGGAGCCAGTGCCAATAGCTCGCCGAGCGGCTCGCCGCGCTCCAATTCGACCCTGATCCGCTCCCGCAAAGCGAAGGCACGCTCCCGGGCCTGGTCGGCGCCGGACGGGAGCCGCAAAGCTCGTGCCTCCTCGGTGAGACGTGTCAAGTAGGCGAGCTGCGTGGGGCGAACGAGCACGATCACTTCTCGGGCGAGTTCACTGAGCCAGCGCAGGACTTCTCCCGACGGAAGGTCGGCTGCCACCGCCACGTCCCCCTTCTCGCGGTCTCCCGGCCCAGCCACGAGCTCGATCGTGGGGTCGTCCCGCAACGAGAGCCACCGCTCGGCCGCACCGGCACCGGGGTCCCAGAGAAGTGCCGACCGCGGGTTCAGGGTGTCGAGTACGGCCCTGAGGGCAGACGACAGCCGATCGCTATCGACGACGGCATAGCGCACGCCCCGCAAGCGGTCCTCGGGAACGGCGGCGGCGAGCACCACCGGAGCGCGATAGGCGTGACGCTCCAGGAAGTCGGCGGCGTCCGATACGTCGCTGGTCACGACGATGCGCTGCGCGCGCGGTACCTCGCTCAAGATCAGCTCGACCGAGTCGAGCTGACCGTTCAGGAGGTGAGCCTCGGGCCAACCTACGATGATGCGTGCCGACTCCGACACCCTGAGAACGGATCGCGCCGAGAGACCCAGCGCCGCTTCCGGTGTGGCTATCAGGGTTCGGACGTGAGCTTGGGCGAGAAGGCGTGCCGCCCGCGCGGTACCGCTCGCGAAGTGGACCGGCCGCATCCCGGTGACGGATGCCAATTCCCGGGCGAGGCCGGCTCCGTCCGAGGGGTCGCTCAGCAGCACGAGCGAGGCGAGACCCCGGTGCTCGGCGGGCGCGAGGTGAGCGCACAAGGGCCGTACGGCCCACCCCGCCGGCGGGCAGACGAAGACGATGCTTTTCCCCGTGTCGAGTGCCGCGCGATGCGCTGCGTCGAATGCGGGAGTAAACTC
>JBHIEQ010000141.1:0-7237 GCA_046760725.1 Gemmatimonadales bacterium | reverse complement strand
AGCGTCAGGTACCTCGGGCGGTATGCCCCTTTCAGCGACGATCCGGGCATCGAATACTCGCCCGGTGTCGAGCGGCGCCTGCGTCTTGGCGTGCGCCGCATCATCGACTACCAGACGACCGCAACGGCTGCGTTCACCGTCGGCAATTTCGGTGAAGATGAGCTGACAGGAGGGCAAGGGTTCGCGTACCAGCCTGGCAACCGCTACATAGGCGAAATCTCGCTGGCGCGTCAGATTCAGCGCTCGACCGTCCGCGTGTTCGCGTGGGGTTTCTGGCGCGCGGCGGGGGACTCGGCCGGAGCGATGGTTCCTAGAGCTAAGGAGCGGATTATCTACGCCGGCTGCGTATGGTCGCTTCCGGTGTCGGGTCTCGTGACGCTTGATCCCGGAGTGGACGTTCGAGGGTGGCGCTCCGACGGTGGGGGGAACGGCCAGCTGATTGCGGGCCAGTTTGCGGGACGCGTTCGGCTGACCAGAAGTCTCGTGCTGGCTCCCACGGTTCGGGTCGAACGGGGAGACATTCGGCTGTCCGACACCGTGGCGGGCTCGTTCTCCGGGCTGACGGCCGGGGTGCTCCTGAGGGCGACGCTGTGAAAAGCCGTCGGGTGATACAGATCGCTGCGCGGGAGGCTGTTCTTGAGCCATGCCAATCGAAGTCATCCGACGGCCATCGGCACCCGAGGTTCGAGACTACCTGATGGGACTCCAAGCTCCTGTGGCACGGCACCTTGGACTTTCCCTGCGGTTCGCGGGGCTCGTCGGGTTGCTGTTGCACGTGTCCTGTCTCGACGGGCCCAGCGGCCCGGGCCGGACGGGAGTCGCCTTCCTCGCCGTACAGCCCGTGTACAGGGCCGGTCAGGAGGCCGGCGAATTCGCTCTAGCGATCGACCGATTCAGGGTCACCGCGGTCTCGCTCAACACATTCGAGACGATCGTAGATACGACAGTAGAGTTCCACATCGATTCGGCGGAGGTTACGTATCCGCTCGAGCTGCCCGTCATTCAGAGCGAGAGGTTCGAGATCACGATCGAGCTTCTCTCCGAGAGTCTGGTGCTTTACCGCGGCTCGTTCGAGACGCAGTTCACCCTGGAGCAGCAGACCGACTCGATCGAGGTGGCCCGGGTGCTCGTGGATTATGTGGGACCTGGCACTGAGATCGAGTCGATCAGCATCCTTCCCTCCGAGGCCTATCTCCCTTGGAACGACGAGATTCGATTCCGAATCGAAGCCTTCGATTCCACGGGGCAGAGCGTGGAAGAGTTCTATGTCTCGTGGACTAGCTCGGATACTCTGCTGGCGGGCGTCAACGCGGCCGGAGTACTGAGGGCGCCCGAGACACGAGACTCCGTCGACGTACAGGCGGTCACTCCGACCGGGGCGGAGGCGTCGGCCATCGTACGCTTCGTCCCGCTACCCGATTCCATCGTCTTTGCCGTGGGCGGGGACATCGATAGCGCCCCAGTGGGGTCCAGCTTCGACCTCGGCGTGCGAGTTCTTGCCGAGGACGGGCTCCCCGTCCCCGGTGTCACAGTCGCCTTTGAGGCCGGGGGTACCGGAGCCTCGGTCGCGGATGCCGAGCGTTTGTCGGACGCGGAGGGCATCGCCGCGACCATTGCTACTTTGGGGACTCTGATCGGCAATTACGTCTTCACGGCTCGTGTGATCGATGAGGTCCACGGGATCGAAGAGGAGGAGGAGCTCGAGATCCTGGCCGTCGCGGGCCCGCCCGACACCCTGAGAGTGGCGTCGGGGAACGGGCAGGAGGGGATCGTGGGTGAGGCGCTCGACGACCCGCTAGTGGTAGCGGTGCTGGACGCCGCCGGCAATCCCGTGGCCGGCCATCCGGTCACGTTCGTGGTCGTGTCGGGGGGCGGGACCATGGCTGTGGGTTCGCATCTCACCGACGACGACGGCGAAGCGGCAGACAACTGGACGCTCGGAACGAGTTCCGTTGAGCCGCAGGTAGTGGAGGCGCGGGCGGTGGATAAGGAGACGGGGGATGTGCTGGTGTTCGAGGTGTTTACAGCCACGGCGCGCCCCGGTCCGCCGGATCACCTGGTGCACGACGGCGGTGATAATCAACGGGGGGTGGTGGGACAGGCGCTTCCGGAGAGCCTCACGGTGCTGGTCGCGGACGAGTATGGGAATCCTGTTCCGGACGTCGGGGTCTTGTGGTCGTTGACCGGGGAGGGGTCGATCACGCCGTCGAGCGAGTCGGACGTAGATGGGATCGCCGCTGCGGAGTGGGTGCTGGGTAGTGGAGCTGGACAACAGGAGGCGACGGCTGCTCTGGTAGGCGAGTTGCCGATCTCGTTCTCCGCTCTTGCGATGGCCGGACTAGCCACGTCGATGGTCGCGGTCGGCGGTGACGGACAGAGTGGCGCCGCTGGGCACGATCTGCCCGAGCAGATTCAGGTCGCGGTCACCGATACCCATGGCAACCCCGTGAGTGGCGAGGCCGTGTCGTGGAACGTGTTGGAGGGGGACGGCGTCATAACTCCCGATTCCCCTGAGACGCTGGAAGACGGCACTTGGTCCGCCACGTGGACTCTGGGCGCGGTCGCGGGCTCGAACGTCGTGGACGTCGCGCTCCAGAGCGCGCCGGGCATCTCTGTGAGGTTGACCGCTACGGGAGTTCCAGGGGAGGCCGCCGCTCTCGCTTTCTCGCAGTCTCCCGACGATGGCGTAGCCGGAGCGGTGCTCTCTCCCGATCCCGTCGTGACGATCACAGATGAATTCGGAAACCTCCTATCCCTTTCCTCCGAAGTCGTCACGGTGACGGTGGAATCGGGCGGGGAGTCCGCGGCGCTGTTGGGCACTACGTCCGTCACCGCCGGAAACGGAACGGCGGTGTTCGACGATCTCGTTATCGAGACGGCCGGAGTGGGCTATCACCTGGTCGCGACGTCGGGTCAGTTGGCGTCGGTTCAGAGCGCACCGTTCGATGTGGTGCCTGACGAACCTCACAGTATCGAACTTGTCGCCTCGACCACTCTCTTTAGCGCTATAGGTGATGTCGCCCAGCTGAGCGCGATGGTCCATGACCGGTTCGGCAACCTGGTTTCGGACGCATCGGTTGGCTGGGCGTCGTCCGATCCCTTGGTCGTCGCGGTCGATGCAGCAGGTGCGGCCACGGCTGTTGGGAACGGGACTGCGAGCGTCACGGCGACCGCGGGTTCGGCGACCGCGTCGATCGATCTCACCGTATCGCAGGTTGTCGCCAGCGTCATCGTTACTCCGGGTAGCGCTTCGCTTCCGGCGCTGGGCTCTACCATCCTGCTCGCGGCCCAGCCCGTGGACGCGAACGGGTACGACGTTCTCGGTGCGGATGTGACCTGGTCGAGTTCCGACGTCGGCGTTGCGACGGTCAACGAAGGCGGACTGGTCACCGCCGTCTCGCGGGGTGGGACGACGATTTCGGCGATGTCCGGCTCTGTAGCGGGTCTGTCTACGATAACGGTTGATCAGGTCCCCGCCTCCATGCTGCTCGCGCCCAATACGCTGTCGTTTGCCGCGCTGGCAGAGACGGCCACGATCGCCGTCACGGTGGAGGACGCAAACGGGTCGCAGATCGAGAATCCTGCTGTCAGCTGGAGTTCGTCGGACGTCGCCGTTGCTGCCGTGGAGGACGATGGGACCGTCACCTCGATTGGCAATGGGACGGCCACGATCACGGCGTCCTCTACAAGCGGCGGTGTGACTGCGAGCGCGCAGGTTACGGTAAGCCAAGTGACGACTTTGGTGACCGTGATCTCCTCTGCGGATGTTCTCACGGCGCTGGGCGAGAGTGTGACACTCGCCGCCAGCGCTGAAGATGCGAACGGTTTCGCCGTGGCCGACGCTGAGCTGAGCTGGACGACTTGGGACGAGTCTGTGGCGACGGTGGACCGGGCGGGAACCGTGACCGCGGTGGGCAACGGGACTGTGACGATCTCGGTGAGTAGCGGTAGTGCGGAGAGCTCTGTGACACTCACCGTCTTTCAATCGGTGAGCGCGATCGATGTCAGCGAACCGACCGAGACGACGATCACGGCGCTGGGGGACGAGCTGCAGCTCGGTGCCACTCCGCTGGACGCCAACGGCAACGAGGTACCGGATGCGCAGGTCGAGTGGTCATCGTCGAACGAGTCCGTTGCCACAGTTGACGGGAGCGGCACGGTGCGTGCTTTGGGGAACGGGACCGTCACGATCACGGCCGCTTCCGGCGGAGTGCAGTCGTCGATCGATCTCACGGTATCGCAGGCGGTTGCCTCGGCGACAGTCAGTCCGGACTCGGCATCGATCGCAGCGATCGGTGAGAGCGAGCAGCTCGTCCTCTCGGCGGAGGATGCCAACGGCAATCAGATCAGTGATCCGGAGGTGGAGTGGTCATCGTCCGACGTAGATGTCGTTGTTGTGGACGAGGACGGGGTGGTCACAGCCGTCGGGACCGGAACTGCGGTGATCACGGCCTCCGTCGATGACGACGTGGTCACGTCGGTAGTGGTTGAGGTTGAGGTGGTCATAGTCGTCGAGCAGAGCGTGGCATCGGTGGTTGTGGAACCGGATCCCGTGACCCTCACGGCATTGGGGGCAACAGTGCAGCTGGATGCCACGGCCCTGGATGCGGACGGCGGCGTGGTAGATGAGTCCGAGTTTAGCTGGACCAGCTCTGATGAGTCGGTAGTGACGGTGGATCAGGGTGGTTTGGTGACGGCTGTCTCGAATGGTGTGGCTGAGGTGACGGTGAGTCAGAGTCCGTCTGCGTTGGAGGTGGAGCCTACGGAGGTGGTACTGAAGTCGTTGGGTGCGGAGGAGCATTTGGAGGTTACACCGCGGGATGCTAATGGCAATGCGGTTCCTGATGTGGCGGTTGAGTGGTCTAGTTCGGATGAGGGTGTGGTGGTGGTGGATGAAGGTGGTGTGGTGACGGCTGTCTCGAACGGTGTGGCCACGGTTACGGCTGCTGTGGGGTCTGTTGTGCGCTCTGTGGTTGTGACGGTGGTACAGGAAGTGGCTGGGGTTCTAGTGACGCCGTCTTCGGCGACGCTCGCGGCGGTTGGGGATGTAGTGCAGCTCAGCGCCGAGGTGTTGGATGACAATGGCAATCCCGTAGTGGGTGGGGCAGTTACGTGGTCCAGTTCTGACGAGTCGGTGGTAACGGTGGATCAGGCTGGTCTGGTGACTGCGGTCGGCGATGGTAGTGCCACGGTTGCGGCGGTGGCGGGGGGAGTGACTGGTAGCGCCCAAGTGGTCGTATCGGTCAGCGACGTCGTGCTGCAGGTGGCAATTGACATCTCACCGAACAGCCTGAACCTCTCGGCCAAGGGCAAACTGACCGCCCGCATCCTGACCACCTCGGATCCCGTTTCCTTTGATGCCGCGGACGTGGACGTAGCAAGCGTGGAGCTGGAAGGCGCGGCTCCTCTGGACGGTTCGCTACAGGACGTGGATGGCGACGGTGACCTGGATCTCGTGCTCCGCTTCGAGCGCACGGAGGTCAATCTCACCCCGGCGTCCACGAGCGCGGAGCTCACTGGACTAATGAATGGGGGTCAGGCGTTCAGGGGCTCCGATAGCATCCGGATCGTGCCGCCAAGTAAGTAGGGCGATGGGTCAGCCGGCTGCCAGCGACCTGTACTCCGGGTGCGACTCCATGACCCGCGACACGAACCAGCAGGTGGGGATGATCTGGAACCCGCGGCCCCTCGCGTAGTCCAGTGCCGCCAGCACGAGCTGCTCACCCAGCCCCCGCTCACGGTGCTCGGGTGGCACATACGTACTGAGGTACTCGAGCGTTTTCTCGCCTGCCTCTCGGTACACCAGGAAGGCCTCGGTACCGCTCAACTCGAGTGAGAATCGCCCGTTCCTCTCGTCGTGCCGGACATCTGGAGCCATTAGCGCCTCCGCTCGAGCTCAGTCTGTGGTTGCACCGCCGTGCCAACATCTTAACAATGCGGCATGAGCGAAGGTGCCCGCAGGCGCGGCATGATCTGGGTCGGAGTCGCCTTCGAGGCGGGGCTCGTTGGGGTCGCTGTAGCTCTCGGATGGTTGTTCGGGCGGCCTGCGTTCGAGGACTTGAGGCTGGACTGGGGAGATGCAGGGGTAGGGGCGGCCGCAGCGATCCCCCTCCTGTTCCTCATGATGTGGCTGTGGGGCCGCCCTTGGGCGCCCATTGCGCGAATCCGCCGTGAGTTGGAGGACACGTTGTTACCGCTGTTCTCCGGTGCACCGCTATTGGCTCTCGTTCTGGTTTCCGCAGCCGCGGGGGTGGGCGAGGAGACGCTCTTCAGGGGCGTCATTCAGCCCGCCGCCGCGGCCTGGTTCGGGCTCCCGGCGGGCGTCTTGGCGGCCAGTGCTCTCTTCGGCCTGGCGCATCTCGTGACTCGCGCCTATGCGCTGCTGGCGGGTCTGATTGGCCTTTATCTCGGCCTGCTGCTCCTCGCTACCGAGAACCTCCTCGCCCCCGTCGTGGCGCACGCGCTCTACGATCTGGTGGCCCTCCGGTTCCTCTTGAGATTGAGGCGCCCTCGGGTCTAACTTCTCCGCCGTCTGCGGCCCTGGCCCGGGGAACGCGGGCGCTCACCTCAAGCAAGCTGGAGCAGCCAAAGCATGGCCACCCTCAAAGACTTCTTTGAATTCGCCAAGAAGAACGGCGCCGAGATGGTCGATCTCAAGTTCACTGATCTCCTCGGCACATGGCAGCACTGCTCGTTCCCGATAGACACTTGGGATGAAGACACCTTCAAGGACGGAGTGGGTTTCGACGGGTCGTCGATTCGCGGTTGGCAGGGAATTCACCTGTCTGACATGCTTGCCGTACCCGATCCCGAAACGATGTGCCTCGATCCCTTTTTCGCGAAGCCCACGGTGAGCGTGATCGGCAACATCATCGATCCGATCACGCGGGAAGACTATACCCGTGATCCGCGCCACGTGGCGCGCAAGGCGACCGAGTACATGAAGGAGACGGGCATAGCCGACGTTTGCTTCATCGGTCCTGAGCCCGAGTTCTTCGTATTCGACGAGGTGCGATACGAGCAGAACCAGCATCGGGGGTTCTACGAGATCGACTCTGTCGAGGGAGCGTGGAACACGGCGCGATTCGAGGAGCCGAATCTCGGCTACAAGCCGAGCTACAAGGGTGGCTATTTCCCGGTCAGCCCAACCGATACTTATCACGACCTTCGCGGCGAGATGGTGTATGCGCTTCGCAAGCTCGGTATAGTGGTGGAGGCTCACCACCACGAGGTCGGC
>JBHIEQ010000140.1:0-7291 GCA_046760725.1 Gemmatimonadales bacterium | reverse complement strand
TCAGGGCGACCGACCGGCTGGGCAAGGGAGCGCGTACCCCCCCTCGCGATGCGGTGATCGCCGACGCCACTCGGCCCGATCTCAGGGGACGCGCGTTCGGCTACCATCGGGGGATGGACCATGCGGGCGCGGTCGCCGGACCCCTCGTAGCGTGGGTGATGATCGCAGGCTGGAATGCTACACCGGTGCAGGTGATTCTGGGCAGCGCCATACCGGGCGTCATCGCCATTGCCGTCGTGACCTGGGCGATGCAGCTGGCGGGAAGCGAGAATGGGGCGGGAAGGGTGCATTGGGAAGCGGGAGACGGGCGGGAAACGGCAAGCGGGAAACGGGAAACACAGGCGCCCTCGACCGCGCTTCTCTTCGGCCTCATCGTGGCCTTTGCCTTTGCACGGTTTCCCGAAACGCTGCTGCTCTTGCGCATGCAGGAGCTGGGCGTCGCCGTTGCCCTGATGCCGGTGGCATGGGGTGCCATGCACCTGATTCGCACGGCGGCGAGCTACCCGGGAGGCTGGCTGTCGGATCGCGTCGGGCCACGCCGCACGATGCTCGCAGGATGGCTCCTCTACGGGGGAGTGTGTGTGGGCCTCGCCACCGCGGAAAGCGGTGGGGTGGCTTTCGGCTGGTTTCTGGTGTATGGATTGGTGGCACCCGCGACGGAAGCCCCCGAGCGCGCGTTCATTGCGGCCGCCGCCGGACGAGGTCGGCAGGGCAGGGGTTTCGGCGCGTATCACGCTAGCGTGGGCATCGCGGCCCTTCCCGGGTCCCTGCTGTTCGGAGCGCTGTATGATCGGTTAGGGGCGGGCACCGCCCTGCTGGGGAGCGCCACCGTCGCTGGTCTGCTCGCCATCGCCGCCGCCGTCGCAAGCGCGAGCCGCCGGCAAGGAAGGGGGCGTCCGAGCGTCGCGGGGAGAGAGCTTGCTGGAGATGAGTAGCTCTGGGGCAGTGCGTCGCTGGTGGCTCGAGCTGCGCGAGAGGCTCGGCGCCGCTCGCGACATATATGAGGGCGTCTTCATCGCTCCCTACCGGTCGCAGATCTATCGCGAATACCTGAGAGAGCGCGATCTCTTTCTCATTCTCGGCTTCTCGGATCTCCTCGGGGTTCCCAACCCGGTGGCGTTCTACACGCTGGAACTCTATCCGGAACTCATCGAGCAGTTCCACGAGTGGCATCTCCGCATGGGGATGGAGCAGCCCCCGGAGGGTGGGTTCAGGTGCTGCTGAACCGACGTCCCCTTCTGTCGCGCCGGTTCCTCTTCTTCGGCGGCAAGGGGGGTGTCGGCAAGACGACGCTGGCGGCCGGCTTTGCGCTCCTTGCCGCGGAGAGAGGAAACCGCACTTTGCTCGTTTCCACCGACGCCGCGCACTCCGCGGGCGACATCCTGGAAGCGGGGCTTGGCTCGGATCCACGAGAGGTGACTGCTGACCTGTGGGCGATGGAGATCGATCCGGCGCGCGAGGCCGACCAGTACATCAGCGACGTGAAGGCTCGCATCGTTGACGCGACGCCACCACGCATTGCGGGAGAGGTGGAGCGTCAGATCGACATTGCGCGGGTTACGCCTGGTGCCGAGGAGTCGGCGTTGTTCGAGCGATTCACTCGGATCCTGGAGGCTGAGGGAGAGCGATTCGACCGCATCGTGTTCGACACGGCTCCGCTGGGGCATACTCTGCGCTTGTTCTCTCTTCCCGAGCAGATGGCGAGCTGGATGAACGCCCTCATCGGCCGTCGCCGCAAGGTGAATGCTCTCAACCGCATGTGGCTGAGAGTAGCGGGCACGGTCGGCGCCGAGCGTGGCGAACCGGTGGATCCCGTGGAGGCGGCGCTCGAGGAGCGCGTGGCACGGTTTCGCCGGGCACGCGAGATCCTCACCGACTCGGATCGGACGGCCTTCGTGTTCGTGTTGATCCCGGAGCGGCTGCCGATCATCGAGACTGAGAGGGCCGCCCGCGCGCTCGAGAGGCACGGCATACCGATTGCGGCAGTCATTGTGAACCGTGTGCTGCCCGAGAACGCGGGAGGGGAGTTCCTCCGGGAGCGCCGCGCTCGGCAGGGGCGGTATACGGCGATGATCGATGAGCGGTTCAGCAGGTACCCGACGTACCGCATTCCGTTGTTCGCTTCGGACGTTGTGGGACGGGAGGCGATGTTGCGTATAGTCGAGAGTCAGCCGGATACGGAGCGGCTCAATGTGTCTGCCGCACGCGCTCGCGAGCGACTACCTTAGCACCGCCATATCCGGAGTGGCAACGTGAGCGCCATAGCACTGCTGTTGGTCGGACTTGCCGCGTTTGCGACGGGATATGCCGTGTACTCCCGCTATATCGCTCGTTACATATACCGGCTCGATCCCGACTTCACGACGCCGGCGCACGAGCTGCGGGACGGCGTGGACTATGTTCCCACCAACCGTCATGTGCTCTTCGGTCACCACTTCACGTCGGTGGCAGGTGCCGCGCCGATCGTGGGGCCGGCGATCGCAGTGATCTGGGGATGGCTGCCTGCCTTCTTGTGGGTTGTGTTGGGTACGATCTTCGCCGGCGCCGTCCACGACTTCGGGACTCTGTGGATCTCCACCCGTCACAAGGCCACCTCGATCGGCTCTTTGGCGGAGCGCATCGTGGGAGGCCGCGCACGGGTGCTGTTCCTGCTGATAATCTTCTTCCTGCTGCTGTTGGTGAACGCGGTGTTCGCGGTGGTCATCGCGAATCTCTTCATCGCGAATCCGGGATCGGTGCTGCCGGTGTGGGGGAGCCTAGTGGTGGCGCTCATCGTGGGAACGCTGATCTACCGGACGAAGGTGGGGATCCTGGGGCCCTCGATCGGCGCGCTGTTGATTCTCTACGTGTTGATCTGGCTGGGGCAATACGCTCCGTTCGAGCTCCCGGATCTGTTCGGGTTCGCGCCCACTGCGTCCCAGTTGGCTGCGGAGGGTGGAGAGGCTGCCGCACGAGCGGCGGCACACACGGACGGCGTGCGCGCGGGCTGGGTGATCGTGCTATTCGTGTACGCGTTCTTCGCGAGCGTGCTTCCGGTGTGGCTCTTGCTCCAGCCGCGCGATTACGTGAACAGCCACCAACTGTTCGTGGCGCTCGGGATCATATTCGCCGGAGTAATCGTCACGAATCCGGAGGTCATCGCGCCGGCCGTGAACACCGAGCTTCCGGCGGACGCGCCGAGCTGGTTCCCATTGCTGTTCATCACGATCGCGTGCGGTGCGATCAGCGGATTTCACGGTCTGGTCGCGTCGGGGACGTCGTCCAAGCAACTCAACAAGGAGACTGACGCTCGATACGTGGGCTACGGCGGCGCCATCGGCGAGGGAACGCTCGCTCTCACCTCGATCGTCGCGGCGACAGCCGGCTTTGCCGTATTCGTTGGACTCGACGGGTGGCACGAACACTACGGCACCTGGGCGCGCGCCTCGGCGGGAGCTACCACGGCGTTCGTGAACGGAGTGGGGCAGTTAGCCCAAGGAATCGGGATTCCTCAAGCGGTCGCCACCATCTTCGCCGCCGTCGTGGTGATCACCTTCGCCGCCACGACGATGGACACGGGTGTGAGGCTGCAGCGTTACATCATCTCGGAGCTCGGAGCTCACTACAAGGTGCGGGCCGCGCGCAACCGGTGGATCGCCACCCTGATTGCCGTTTCGAGCTGCGCCCTGTTGGCGCTCGGCATCGATCGCGGAGCCGGCGGCATGAGGTTGTGGCCTCTGTTCGGCACTACGAATCAGCTCACCGGAGCGCTATCGCTCCTGGTCGTGACCATGTTTCTCCTGAGCCTGAGGCGCCGCATCTGGGTGACGGTGATCCCGATGGCGTTCCTCTTCGTGATGACGACATGGGCGATGGTGCTGAACCTGTTGCGCTACTGGACCGACAACCAGCCGCTTCTGTTGGCGGTGGGCGGTGCGATTTTCGTGCTGGAGCTGTGGCTGATCTTCGAGGCCGCTGCGGCGCTGCGTGGCGTGTTGGCGCGCGCTGCTGCGCCTGCCGCCGCCTCTGCGGAGGGCAGTGAGGGGCGATGAGAGCGTTGGGGGGAGATCGGGGTGCGATGAAGGCGATGGGGGCTGTTTGACCCGCCTTCTTATTGCTAGAACGCCCTTCGGGCCGTACGTTCGAGTCGCCTGACAACTTGGGGGATTCATCTCGTTCGATCCGCCTGAGCCGGTCGAGTTCACGGGCGGCCGGCGCGACTCGGGGTCCGCGCTCGCCGAGCCGGAGCCGGCCAAGCTCGAACGGCGTGAGATCCGTGGGAACACCGCGTGGGTGACGGGTGGTGCCACCGGGCTCGGTCGGGCGATCGCGCTGGACTTCGCGCGCCGCGGAGCCAACGTCGCCTTCAACTACGTGGATCTCCCGGATCGTGACGTATCGGCTCAGGCCCTGCTGACGGAGACCGCCCTGCGGGATTTCGGAGTGCAGGTGTACAGCGCTCCGTGCGACGTGCGGGATCGCGCCGGGGTGGAGAAGTTCATCAGCCGCGCCAAGAGCGAATTGGGCGGGCTTCATTACCTGGTCAACAACGCCGGCATTCATCACGACGGGGCGCTATGGCGCCTCGCCGACGATGCCTGGCGTTCGGTCTTGGAGACCAACGTGAACGGCGCCTTCAACTGTCTTCAGGCGGTGGCCCAGCACTTTCGGGAGCAGCGCTACGGCAAGGTAGTGAACATCGCTTCTCACCAGGCATACCGGCCGGGCTTCGGTGTCGCGAACTACGCGACGAGCAAGGCGGCGCTCGTGGGGCTCACCAAGGCGGCGGCCGTGGAGCTGGGTCCCTACAACATCAACGTGAACGCGGTCGCTCCCGGTTTCGTGCGGACGGAGCTCTTGCGGAGTCTCCCGCCCGAGGTGTTGGCTGACGCGGAAAAGGAGTCGGTATTGGGGCGGATCGCTGAGCCCGACGACATCTCGAACGTGGTGCTGTTTCTCTGTTCCGACGACGCCCGGCACATTACCGGCCAGGTTATCTTGGTCGACGGGGGGCTGACTCTGGCCTAGCGGCCCGGTGGCTTTCGGCGTCCGTGCGGCCCCGCTAGACTATCGGGGGGCTGCACATCCTCTCGGCGTTCCCCCAGGCAATCAGGAGATCGAGTGACGAGCTCGTTTGTCAACCTGGACTACAGTGGTGGTGTGGCGACGCTCACGCTCGACCGCCCGCCGCTGAACGTCATGAACATCGAAATGATGGAGCAGGTAAACGGGGCTCTGCTCCAGCTCACGGAGCACCGCGAGCTCAAGGTGCTGGTGGTGCAGGGGAACGGCGAGGCGTTTTGCGCGGGTATCGACCTGAGCGAGCACACCCGTGACAAGGCGGCGCGACTGCTCCAGGTCTTCCTGCGGATCTTCGAGACGATTCGGATGCTGGACGTGATCGCGGTCGCCGCCGTGGATGGAGTGGCGTTGGGTGGAGGATTCGAGCTGGCTCTGGGCTGTAACCTGGTGGTGGCATCGGAGTCATCCCGGTTCGGTCTCCCGCAGCTCAGTCAGGGGGTGTTTCCTCCGCTTGCTTGTGTGGTGCTGCCGCGTGCGGCACCTCGCCGCAAGGCGATGGAGTGGATACTGACCGGCGAGGAGATTCCGGCCCGCGAGCTCGCGTCGCACGGCCTGGTCAACCGCGTATTCCCCGACGATCAGTTTGGGCGACGGCTTGGCGAGTTCGTCGGGCACCTCACGCGGAATTCCGCGGCGATCATGAGCTTGGCAAAGCGAGCCCAGACGGAATCGTACTATGCCGCGTACGAAGAGGCCCTGTATAAGGTGGAGAACCTGTATCTCAGGGATCTTGTGACCCTGGAGGATTCGCAGGAGGGGATCACGGCGCACCTGGAGGATCGGGAGCCCAGGTGGAAGGACGCCTGAACCCGGCGTTGGTGGCACTGGTACTGCTGACTGCGGCCGGCTGCGGCACTGCTAAGCCGGCCGCCGACATTGCGCCCGAGTGGCGACCCCTCCCCACGGCGGGGCTTGCGGGGCGGAAGGTGACGGTCTATCCGCTGACAATGATCGCTGCCGACCGGGCTTTGGGTTGGGACGAGGCCCTTGAAGACCGGCGCGCTGCCCTGGATCGAGCGGACAGCGCTATCCTCGCGACACTGGAGTCTCGGGCTGCGGAGGTACTCTGGGTGACACCCGAGCAGCTAAGGCGGGCGTCCCGGCGCGCACCGGGTCTGCTGGCCGACCCCGACCGGCTCGCGCTGACCGTGCTGGCCGGCGGCTCGGTCTTTGTGGTGCCCGATCCCCTGCGTAGCCAAATGCGGGGCTTAACCGGCGTGGCCGGAGACCGCTACGCGCTCGTTCCGGCGGGCCTCATCTATCGGCGGGGCGCGCCGGATGCAGGCGGAGAAGCGGAGTTGAGACTCGTCATGACAGACGTCCGCACCGGCACGGTGGGTTGGAGGAGCACGCTTCGTGGGACGGGGAGCGATCCCTGGTCGGCGCTGCGTGCGGCGCTTGACTCCCTCTTCCCAGGCCTTCCATGACGTCGCATCGGGCGACCCTCATTCCGGGTGACGGTATCGGGCCCGAGATAACTGTGGCCACGCTGCGCGTACTCGAAGCGTCCGGAGTCGAGATAGCTTGGGACGTACAGTCGGGCGGCATGACTGCGTTCGAAGAGGTGGGAGAGCCCCTGCCCGACGCGACGATCGAGAGCATTCGGAGTACGGGCGTGGCACTCAAGGGGCCCCTGACCACGCCGGTAGGATCGGGGTTCCGCTCGGTCAACGTCGCCTTGCGGCGGGAGTTCGATCTGTTCGCCAACGTGCGGCCGGCTAAGACGATCGTTCCGGGCAGGTACGAGGGCGTCGATATCGTTCTGATCAGGGAGAACACGGAGGGGTTATACGTGGGGTTCGAGACGACGATCCCGGTCGGCGGCGATCCCAAGGCGGTCGCTCAATCGGTTGCTATCGTGACGAGACAGGGCTGCGAACGGATCATACGCTATGCGTTCGAGTACGCGCTCAGGCGGGGACGCCGCAGGGTGACGATCTGTCACAAGGCCAACATCCTAAAGGCTGCGAGCGGCCTGTTTCTGGAAGTCGGCCGCGACGTCTCGCGCGAGTACGAGGGGAAAGTGGCGGTCGATGACGTGATCATCGACGCGTGTGCGATGAAGCTGGTGCTGGATCCCGCACAATTCGATGTGATCGTCACGACGAATATGTTCGGTGATATCTTGAGCGATGAAATCGCCGGCCTCGTGGGAGGATTGGGAGTCGCCCCGGCGGCCAATATTGGTGAGCGGTATGCGGTGTTCGAGGCGGTGCACGGGTCGGCGCCA
>JBHIEQ010000139.1:0-7336 GCA_046760725.1 Gemmatimonadales bacterium | reverse complement strand
GACACCGGTCCGCTGGTGGCGGCGCTGGACCGCTCCGACCAGTGGCACGAGCGGTGTACGGATGTTTGGCCAGAGCTCATCGAACGCTGTCTCACCACGGAGGCGGTGCTCACGGAAGCCTCGCATCTCGTGGAGCGAGGTGGCGCTCCGGCCGCTTTGCCACTCGAGTTCCTGCTCGCCGCGGGCATTCCGATACTTGGGCTGGAGCGCTTCACAGCCAGGCCGCGATCCTCATGAGGCGCTACAATGACGTGCCCATGGACTACGCCGACGCCAGCCTGGTCGTGTTGGCGCAGGCCCTTGCCATCGACGCCGTGTTCACCACCGATCGCAAGGGATTCTCGAGCTACAGGGGAGCGCGTAACCGGAGATTCCGGTTGCTCCCGGAGTGATGGGGGTAGTCATTGGGTGGAATGATTAGGGGGGCCGCGGCGAAAGCCGCGGCATGACCGGAACGCGCCAGCTAGCGGCTGACAGCGGCTTGCGCCGGGAGACTCTCGGGTGCGGCGTGGCTCCGACGAAGCAGCTGCGCGAGCCCCATCGAGACAACGGCTAGCACTACGAAGGTCAGGAATCCCGACGCGTAGCCATCCGCTCCCCGCAATCGCACGAACAGCCCCATCAGGGGTGGTATGGCGAACCCGCCGAATGCACCGAGACCGCCCACCCAGCCGGCCGCACCACCCACCGCCTCCCGAATCTCCTGCGGCACCAGCTTGAACACGGCCGCGTTCGTCACCCCCATCCCGACGGCCAAGAGCACCGCGCCGCCGACCGAAAGGGCGAAAGTGTGAGAGACGGTGAGCACCACAGCGCCCGCCAGCATGACCGAGAGCGACAGGATCGCCGTGCGCTCTCCGCCCCAGCGGTCCGCCAGGCTGCCGCCGGGCACGCGGATCAGCGAAGCTCCGACCGAGTAGATCGCCGTCAGCAGCCCCGCGGTGCCCGCCGTGCTCTCGAAGAACGACATCCAATAGGTCGGGAACCACGCCGTGAGCGCGATGAACCCGCCGAACGTGGTGAAATACACGAGCACGAGCGCCCACGTCTTCCACACACGCGCGGCGATCCGCAGACTGTCGGTGAGCCCCCCGGCCGGGAACAGCTCCTGGCCCATCTCCCGGGCCGCGCTCTGGGCCTCTCTCGTACTCATCCCCTCCCGGCGGAGCTGGAAAAACGGTGCATTGAGCCCTGTAAACGAATACAGTGCGATTCCCACCCCCAGCAGCACCAGCCAGGCCAGGTATGAGCCCGCCAGCCCCCACGCCGCCAGAGTGATCGGGAGCAGGAAGGCGAACGTCCCCGGCGCCACGTTCCCGAGGCCGGCGTAAGTGCCGAGTGCCCATCCCTGCCGCCTCTGGGGAAACCAGTACGATACCTGGCCTATACCCACCGAGAAGGTGGCAATCCCGCACCCACTCAGAGCGCCCAGAAAGAGAAGGAGCGGGTAGTGTGCCGTGCCGAGGTGATCCGGATAGAGCATCCAGCTCACACCGAGCAGGCCGGTCATTCCCAGGAAGGAGAGGATCAACAGGATCATGAACGGCCGGCGCCCGCCGGTCGTGTCGACCCACGCGCCGAACGGGATACGCAGCAGGGATCCGGTGAGAGCGGGGGCCGCGACCAGGAACCCGACCATCACCGGGCTGAGCGTCATGACTTCTCGGAACCGATGTGCCGTGGGTCCGAAGAGAGAGACTGCCGCGAAGCCCACGAAGAAGCCGAGCGTTGCTCCGAACAAGCCCTCGTTAGGTGTGCCCTTCACACGGTGCACGCGAGTATCCTTGTACGTCGGTGGCCGGCGCTCAGGTGCTCACCCGGCGATGGTGCGGCGGCTCACTGGGAGGCGGCGGTGCCACACTACGAGCTGGTACGGTCGCCACAGGTACGTGATCGGCACCACGAGCAGGTGCACCAGGCGCGTGAAGGGAATCACCGCGACGAGGGCGAAGGCGTTCAGCACGTGGAGCTTCACGACCACCGGGAGGGCCGCCATGTATTGCGTTTCGGGGGCGAGCTTGAGCAGAGACCACAGGTACGGCGTGGCTGTGTGCACGTACCACGCGGAGCCCCAGCGGTAGAACACCGCGGTATAAATCCCTGTCACGACCTGACTCAGCAGCAGCACTAGCAACACGACGTCCATTCGCGAGGTCACGGCGCGAACTCTCGGAGTTGTGATGCGACGGTGCACGAGTACGATGAGGCCGAACAAGGTGAGCAGGCCGAACGCGAGGCCGGTTGCTTCGAGGATGAACAGGCGCAGTGGAACGCTGTTGAACGCGGCCACGCTGCGGGGGAACAGAAAGCCGATGAGGTGACCCGCCAGCACCACCAGGATGCCGTAGTGGAACGGCACCGATCCCCAGAACAGCCGGCGGCTCTCGAGGAATTGCGAAGACAGGGACGAGTACGAGAAGCGGTTCAGGCGGAAGCGGATCACTCCCACCACGACGGCCGTCACCACCGCGGCGTACGGGAAGAGCGCGAATAGCACCAGGTCTTCGCTCGCCGTCATGATTCCCATCCCATGGAGGGGGTTTGGGGAGCGTTGATCACGGGAAGCTCGCGGTCGGCGGGCTCACTCTTGTCGGAATCGCCGCCGCTCAGGGCGAGGAGTGTCGCTCTGAGCAGCGCGCCGTAGATGTTCTGGCTCTCGCGGAAGGCCTTGACGATCTTGCGGAGTGCCGGTAGGAGCGCCTCCTCCACCAGTCCGCGCGCGAGCTCGTCACCCTGCCCGCTCGCGATGAAGCGGAGCATCACACAGAGGTGGTCTGGTAGCTCGTTGCCCGTCGCGAACTCGCGCGCGCGGTACTCGCCGTTCAGTGTCGCCATGAACGCACCGCGCTTGTAGCTCTCGCCGAACAGGTGATGGCCGACGTAGAGGCAGCAGGCGGGGTTGACGTCGAACGTGCTCGTGTAGAGCTCCTCGAGCTCTTCGGCCGATAGTGCCGCCGCCTGAGACCGGAACTCCTCCAAGGCCTGCCCGGCCGCAGGACGCTCGATCGTGAGCCGTGCCGCGAGCGTCGCGCAAAGCGAGCGTGTCTCGGCGTTGGGGTAGTCCAGCACAGACGCCAGCAGGTCGAGCACCTCCGGCTCGACGGGGAGCGCGCTCACGGGCCCCTCGCGGCGGCCTGCCGCCATCCTATCCCGGTGTGTTGCCTGTGCGTGAGCGGGCTGTCGGTCGCCTCGATCGCCATCTCGCGATGATACGGCGGCACCACGAACCGATCCTCCAGCGTGGGAAGCGAGGTCAAGCGGTAGATGGCCTCGGCCTCTTCGCGTCTCATCTCGCAATCGGAGAGGGCGCGCTCCACGTCGGCTGCTGAGCTGTCTCCGACCGTCTCGTGCCGCCGGTAGATCCGCACGGCGACCAGCTTGCGCAGTGCCGCGCTCACCACCTCCTCGTTTCCGCCAGCGAACAGCCTGGCGAAGTACCGTAGCGGCACGCGCGCGCGGTCGAGCGAGCCGAAGAAATCGTCTCCCACTACGTCGTACGCTCCCGATTCCATGGACGCCATGACTGGCAGCAATGGCGGGATGTAGAACAACATTGGCAGCGTACGCGCTTCGGGGTGCAGCGGCAGGGCCAGCTTCCAGGTCTTCACGAACTTGTACACCGGCGACTTCTGCGCCGCGTCGATCCACAGCGAGTCTATGCCGTTGTCGCTCGCGGCCGCTATCACTTCCGGGTCGAACGGATCGAGCAGGATGTCGCGGTGCGCCGCGACCAGCTGATCGTCCGGTACCTTCACCGCGTCGGGAATCCGATCCGCGTCGTACAGCAGGAGACCGAGATAGCGGATGCGCCCTACGCACGAGTGAAAGCACGCGGGTGCCTGGCCCGTCTCCAGTCTGGGGAAGCACAGGATGCACTTCTCCGATTTTCCCGTGCCCCAGTTGTAGTACACCTTCTTGTAGGGACATCCCGAGATGCACATACGCCAAGCGCGGCACTTGGCCTGGTTCACTAGGACCACTCCGTCTTCGCCGCGCTTGTAGATGGCCGCGGCGGGGCAGGCGGCCACGCACGCGGGATTGATGCAGTGGTTGCAGATGCGAGGGAGGTAGAAGTGGATCATGCGCTCCGTCTGGAACAGGGCGCGTCGCTCCTCCTCGTCAAGCTCGCGCAGGTTGTAGTCGTTCTCGGCATACACGGGCGAGCCACCGAGGTCGTCGTCCCAGTTGGGTCCGGCCTCGATGTCCATGGGAGCGCCCGTGACCATCGAGATCGGGCGAGCCGTAGGCTGATCGTCCGAAGCCGGTGAGTCGAACAGGTCCTGGTAGCGGTACGTGAACGGTTCGTAGTAGTCGTCCAAGACCGGGAGACTGCGGTTGTAGAAGATGTTGCCCAGCGTCGCCGGCTTGCTCTGAAGCCTCAGGTCCAGCTTGTCTCCCTCGAGTTTCCAGCCGCCCCGGTACTTGTCCTGGTCCTCCCACAACGTCGGGTAGCCGGTACCCGGCTTGGTCTCCACGTTGTTCCACCACATGTACTCGGTGCCCTGCCGGTCGGTCCAGATGTTCTTGCAGGCCAGGCTGCAGGTGTGGCACCCGATGCACTTGTCGAGGTGGAAGACCATCGATACCTGCGCTCGTACGTCCATCGCCTACTCCTCTACCATTCGGGTCGGCCCGCGAGCTTGCGCACGAGCACGTGAGTGTCACGGTTGACCCCGGTCGGGCCCCAGTAGTTGAAGTGGTAGGTGAACTGACCGTAGCCACCCATCATCAACACGGGTTTCAGCCGCGTGCGGGTCAGGCTGTTGTGGCCTCCCGCGCGCCGATTCCCACGCAGCGGTGACTTGGGGATGGAAATCGTGCGCTCCGGCGAGTGATAGAAGATGCAGACTCCGCGCGGCACACGATGGCTCACCACGGCGCGGGTCACGACGACCCCGTGGTCGTTGTGCACCTCGACCCAATCGTTGTCGGCGATCCCCACCGAGGCCGCGTCATGATCGTTGAGCCAGAAGGGCTCGATGCCGCGCGATAGGGTGAGCATGCGGTGGTTGTCGTAGTACGTGGAGTGGATATGCCACTTCCCGTGCGGCGTCAGATAGTTGAGCATCAACGTTCTGTCGTCGCGCCGGCTCTTCACCACGTCTCCGAACGTCCCGGGGTCGCACGTCGGCTTGTAAGTCGGCAGATGCTCGCCGAAATCGATGTAGCCCTGATGATCGAGGTAGAAATGCTGGCGCCCGGTGAGCGTGCGCCACGGCACCAGGCGCTCGACGTTGTAGGTGAAGGGGGAGTACGGCCGGCCGTTGTTGATCACCCCCGACCATAGCGGGCTCGTGAGGAAGCGGCGCGGCTGGCTCACGAGGTCGCTGAAAGTCATCCTCACCGCCCGGTAATCCTCGGCGAGGTCGGCCAGCGGCAGCCCGACCTTGGCTTCCTGGGCCTTGAACGCTCGGTATGCCGCCTCACCGTTGGTCTCCGGGGCCAGCGCCAGGATGACGTTCGCGGCATCCACCGAATCGTCAAGAGACGGATACCGCTTCCCGTTCCATGATACCGTCGGCGCGGTCGCGACCAGCTCGCGGTATTGGTCCTCGATGGGCCATGCCGTGCCGTGTGCCCCGATCCCCAGCCGCTCGGCCTCCGGTCCGAAGGCGATGAACCGGTTGAACAGGTTGGCGTAGTCCCGCTCCACCACCTTGAGGTGGGGTCCCGTCTTGCCGGGAATGAAATCGCATTCGCCCTTCGCCCAGTCGCGAACCGACGCCTGGGCCAGCTCGTCGGGAGTGTCGTGCCGCAGGGGAATCGCGACGACGTCCTTCACCGGCTCGGGAAAATGTCGCTGGGCTAGCTCCGCCGTTCGCCGCGCGATGGCCTTGAAGATCTCCCAGTCGCTCTTGGACTCCCAGCACGGCGGCACCGCCTGCGTGAGCGGATGAATGAACGTGTGGAGGTCGGTGGAGTTGAGATCGTTCTTCTCGTACCACGTCGCCGCCGGCAGAACTATGTCCGAGTAGAGAGCGGATGTGTCCATGCGGAGGTTGAGATCAACGACCAGATCGAACTTGCCCCGCGGCCCGCGGTCCGCATACTCGACTTCCGCCGTCGATCCCTCGGCCTTCTCGTCTGCGATCGCGTTGTCGTGCGTGCCAAGGTAGTGGCGGAGGAAATACTCGTGCCCCTTGGAGCTCGACATGAGGGCGTTGCCTCGCCATATGTACCACACCCGGGGCCAGTTCTCCGGAGCATCGGGGTCCTCCACCGCGAACCGCAGCTTGCGGGCCTTGAGCTGCTCGGCGACCCACGCCGCGATCTCGTCATGGCTCTTGGCACCGGCTGCCATGGCTTCCTTCGCCAGCTGGATGCTGTTGCGGTTGAACTGCGGATAGAACGGAAGCCACCCGAGCCTTACCGCCCGGATCTGCTGATCAATGGTGTGGCCCTTCGACAACGGCGCGTCGGGCACGGGGTGGTATTCCCGAAACTCGCGCTCGTAACGCCACTGATCGGTGTGTACGTAGTGGAATGAAGGCGCGTTCTGTAGTCGCGGTGGCCGTAACCAGTCGCCGGCGAACGCGATCGTGGACCACGAAGCTACAGGGGCGAGCTTCTCCTGTCCCACGTAGTGCGCGAGCCCGCCGCCGTCCACGCCGACCGATCCCGTGAGCATGAGGCCGGTGATAGGGCCCCGATAGATCAGGTTGTTGTGGTACCAGTGGTTGATCCCCGCGCCGATGATCACCGTGCACTTGCCTCGGGTGGCCGCGGCGTTGGCGGCGAACTCTCTCGCGAACTGCGTTACCGTGGCGGGCGCGATGCCCGTGAAACGCTCTTGCCATGCCGGCGTGTAAGGAGCACTCGCGTCGTCGTAATCCTGGGGGTAGTCACCAGAGAGCCCCCGCGAGACTCCGAAATGAGCCACGAGCAGATCGAACACGGTGGCCACGGGCATTCGCCCGCGCGGCGTCTCGACGTAGCGCACGGGAACTCCGCGACTGAGGACTGTGCCGTCCGCGAAATCGGAGAACCGTACCTGAAGCACCTCGTCGTGTCGCTCGATGAACGACAGAACCGGCGCGATCTCCGAATCATCCACTCCGTCCTTCATTTCCAGGTTCCACTTGCCCCCCGGCTGCTCCCAGCGGAATCCGAGGGTCCCCTTGGGGAGCTTGGGTCGCTCGGCCTCCCCGTCCCACACGAGGAACTTGAACTCCGGATTGTCCACTCCCTGGTAGGCCTGCTGATCGGCGGCACGCAGCATGCGAGACGGCTGCCAGCCGTCCGCGCTCCGTTCCAGGGTCACCAGGAACGGCGAGTCGGTGTAACGCTTCAGATAGTCGGTGAAGTACGGCACGCGCCGCTCGGCGTGGAACTCCTT
>JBHIEQ010000138.1:0-7424 GCA_046760725.1 Gemmatimonadales bacterium | reverse complement strand
TTCAAGACGGGCGCGTATGAGCCGGACTATCACGCACTGGAGACCACCAGCTCGATCATTCTCCCGTGGGACCGCGAGGTGATCATCGACGGGAGACTGGCGATGCGGCCCGACTACGCGGAGTGGCTGAGCGAAGCGGAGTGAAGGCTTCGCTCAGAACACCGACCGGTAGTCCCGCCCTGAGCTGATCGCCTCGTACGCCCGCTCGAGAGTTTCGGGCGAGCCGGCAAGGAAGCGGCAGCGCTCGTCGCCACGGCTGCGACACTCGACTTCCATGATTGACACGGTCGCGCCGTCCGCAAGCCGCGTCACGAAATCCGCCAGCAGCCCCGCCGAGATGAAACACGATGGGTAGGGCACGTCCGCGCCGGGCTCGGCTTCGGCCCAGTCGGCCGAATCCAGTGCGAGGCCCGCCGAACCCAGATGCTCGACCGACAGCGTCCCCCATCCGATCGACTCGAAGAACGCCGAGAGCACCTCTCCCATCACTGCGGCATCGAGGTCAGCCGGGTCCGACAGACCCGCAAAGTCCGGCAGCCACGCGCAGAAACGGTCGTACAGCTCTTCACCCGCGGTGTAGCCGATCTCCTGCAATACCTCCGGAGCACCGGCACCCAGATCGCGCGTCAGCGCGCGCCGCGATGCATGGAGAGCGTTGCGGCCGATATGAGTCAGAGTTTGTCCAGTCACAGTAGCGTGGGTGTGGAGGGTGCGCCCAAGTTAGAGATAGGCAGTCCGGCTACGCAAGCCCGCACGCGTCAACCTCCCTTGCCCTCTTCCTCGAGAACCGTCATGGCGATCTCCACCAGCCGGTCGAGCTCTGCGCCTGCAGCCTGCGACAGCCCTCCTTCGTGTAACTCCTCGTCGCGGCTGGAGTACGCCTGGAGCAGCCGCTGGAGAAAGCTCACCAGCGCCTGACGCCTCAGATCGCTCTCCCCCGGCTGAATGCTCGGCCCTCTCTGTCTCTTTTGCAGCCGCTCATAACGATACGCGTTGCGGAGAGCCTTCGCGGCAAGGCTCGCCACCACCTGCGTGAACCGGACGTCCGATTCCGAGAAAGACGGACCGTCCCGGAAGCTGCGCAGGAAGATCGCGCCGATCGCCACACCGCGCCACGTGATCGGAACGACCGTAATGCTCTGAACCCGGCGGCTCCTGAGCACTCCCTGAACGTGCTTGAGCTTCGGATCTTCCTTGGCATCGGGTATGTACACGGTCTCGCCGGACTCCAACGCGCGCTTGAGCTCGGGATACCGCTCCAGATCGACCAGGTGATTTCGTATCGAGGGATCCTCGTACGACGCCACCAGGCGGGCAGTGCCGGATCCTCGCTCCGCGAGAAATATGGAGCTTCGATCCAGACCGAACCTCTCGCCCAGGCGCTGAGCGATGCTCTGGAGAATGTCCACGAAGTTGAGCGAGCCCGAGATCTCCTGGAGAATCTCGATCACACCCAGAAGGCGGTGACGTTCCTGCTCCAACTCGCGGATGCGGTCGCGCAGGGCCTGCACGTCACTCGGGTCGGCTGTCTGGACGGTGCCGGTCATCACAGCTCCGGTCGGTGCCGTGTTCACGCAAGTTGTCCGGCTCGACTCGGAACCGTCAAGGAGCTACAATCCATGCAGTGACCAGGGAGGACCCATGGCGAGGGAAAGAGACATCGGTTTGGTTGACGAGGAGCGTCCCGAAGAGGTCGAGGACGATGAGGAGCTCGAAATGGCGGAATCCGAGCGCCTTGGCAGCGCTGTCGCGTTCGTCAGCGGGCTCCTGCTGGGAGCAGTGCTGGGAGCGAGCGTAGCGCTCCTCGCGGCACCCGAGAGGGGATCGGTGACGCGACGCAGAATCGCGGCCAGACTGCGGGACCTGCAGGACGATGCCCGCGATCAGATGGAGGACTGGCGCGACGAGGCAGGAGAGGAGCTGAGACGCCAGCGCCGCCGGGTCAAGCGCCGCCTCAAGGGCAGAGACCGCTAGCGCGTTCCACGGCTCCCGCCCCCCGGTCCCCCCGGCCCCCCCGGCGCCCCCTAGCGCCCGGTCCGCCGGCGGATCTCCGCCAGCAGCTCGGCGGCGCGCTTCTTGTGCTCCGGGTCTAGCACGTCCGTCACGGGCGGCAAGTCGACCACCGGCTCCAGGTAATGCCGCGCCTCGGCGAACCGATCGAGATCCAGATACACCTCCGCCAGCTCCACGCGGTGGTAGATGTGCTCGGGACGTAGCTCCACGGCGCGCTGCAAGTGCACAATTGCGGAGTCCCAGCTTGCCCGCCCCATGTAGCCCCCTCCCAGAAGCGTTTTGGCAAGGAAACGGGTGATTCCGGAGAGACGCCGGATCTCCGCATGCCACGCTCCCAGAACGTGCTCGGCGCCGTCGTGGCTCGGATCCAACTCGATAGCCCGTGCTGCGGCATCGTAGATCTCCTTGCCGAACTGCACGCGTTCCCTGCCGCCCTTGGTGCGAGAGAGGCGCCCCAGCGCGAGCGCCAGCACAAAGTGGCCGTCCGCCCCCTCGGGATTCGCCGCCACCGCCGCCTCCGCATAGCGCCCGGCGACCTCGTACAGGCTGTCCCTCAGCTCCGTGGGGCCGTTGTCCTTGATCTGCTTTGCCACGTCCACCTGGGAGCGAACGAACTTCCACAGCGCCTCATAGTTCGTGGAGTCGAGCACCAGGGCCGCGCGATAGTGCTCCAGCGCTTCCGCGGGCAGGAGCGCATCGTGCAAGCTGTCGCCCAGCGCGATATGCTCCTCCAGAGTCTGCGCTCGCGCTCCCACCGGAAGCAGCGCCCAACACAACGTGACTACGGCGACTAAGTGGCGCATCCCCCATGCCCTCACGTCTTCGGTGCCCCGGGCCCCCAGTCGGGAAGCTCCTCCTCCGCCTCGTCCGGAGTGGCGAACGCGTCCAGCTCCTGCACCTCGTCCTCGGCTTCCCTGGTCTCGGCACCCGCGATTCCGTCCGACGGGGTCTCCCCGCCGGAGCTGAAGAACAACCAGGCCAACACGCCCAGCAGGACGGCGATGATGATCCCGAGTATTACGGTACCGGTCACGTCCCTCGAACCTAGGGATTGGCGACACGGAGGAGATCTACCGAGCGCATCCCGGCGTCACAACTCGTCCAACACGTCCTCCGACCGCACCAGGACGAGGATTGCCGCCTGTGGGACCACGAGGTACTGCTTCCCCTCGAACGTGATCTCCACGGCGGCCTTGCGGAAGAAGAGCGCGAAGTCACCGACCTTGGCCTGCATCGGCAAGTACTTCGGCTCTCCGCTCGTCACTTTCCACGGCTCGTCGTCGAGCTCCGTGGGCGCGGACAGGGGTGTCCCCGGTCCCGTCGCGATGATGCGGCCGCTGCGCACGGCCTGGCGGTCTATTGCTGTGGGCGGCAGGTAGAGACCGACGTTTGTGCGCTCCTCGCCCTCCTCGGGCCGAATGAGCACGCGGTCACCAACCACCACCAGCTTCTTCAGAGGATCGGTCATCAACTGAAATCAAAGGGCGCTGCCGGAAGGGCGCCAGGCCGCTTCGCGCAGTCGCTCTCCATCGCCCAGCGCTCCCTTATTGACTCCTTCCATCCCTGGGTGGAAGTTCTGCTGACACCCACCCTCAGCCGGACCCGGATCATGGCGGCACTATTCGGCAAGAAAGGCAACTCGGAAGGCGGACCTCAGGCGATCTCGAACGAGCTCAAAGAGCTGGTCGACCGTGCGGCGAATGAGAGAGGAACGCTCGAGGCCGCGGTAGGCCGCGCGCTCGATCTCTCCAAGGAGATTGCGGGATTCCACGAGCAAGTAGCATCGACCACTCAACGCCAGCAGGAGTTGGGACGGCGGCTCGCCGAGCTGGCGCAGCGCATAGAGGGGCTCACGGATGCCGTGAGCCGGGCGAGCGCGCTCGATGAGCGGCTGAAGGGCGCTGAGCAGCGCGAGGCGGCTGTCTCCGAGAGCGTTCGGAAACTGACCGCGAACGTGAGCGATCTCGAGGCAATGGCCGCGACCATCCGCCAGACGGTGCAAGACGCCGTGGCCCTCAAGGACGAGATCCGGGCACTTCACGGACCTGCCGGCGCGTTCTCGGAGCTCAAGGCCAAGGCGGACGAGCTGCACCAGCAGTTCCTGGAATACGGCCACGACGTCGGCATGGTGCGCCAAAAACAGTCGGAGATCGAGCGTGAGCAGGAGGCCGCGCTCGGGAGGCTCGCGTCGGCGGACGCCGCGGTTGAGCGGCTCACCAGGCAGGTCGAGGAAGCCGGTGCGAGTGTCGCCAAGATCGATGCGAGCGTCAGCGAGCTGGCCAAGGTGGAGCAGCGCACCGCGCGCACCGAGGACCAACTCCAGGCCTTGAGCACGCTGTCCGACTACGTGAACCAGAAGACCCAGGCGTTGGAGCGGCAGAGGGAGGTGGTGGACCGTGCCGCCGCGCAGGCCTCCCGGCTGGACGATCTAGTGTGGGACCTGGACGTGCGTCTCAAGAAGCTCCAGCAAGACACCAAGCTGATCAAGAAGACGCAGGACGGCCTCGCCGACCTGCAAGAGCTTCACCGCAACGTGTCGCAGCAGATCGCGACCTCGAAGACCGAGCAGCGGGCCGCGAGCGAGGAGGCGAAACGGCTCGTGGAGCAGCTGAGTACGCTGCGAGCGGAGGTGCGCCAGGATCTAGAGCGGATGAGCCTCGAGAAGGAAGGTGTGGAGGCCGTCGGCCGGCACGTCGCCAACCTCCGCTCGGCCCTCACCGATCTTGAGCAGCGCTTCGAGAAACTCGAAGGAGCGGGACAGACGATCGCACAGATGCAGGCCCGCGCCGACGAGCTGAGCGCCAGACTCACGACAGTGGGCGGTGAGGTGGGTAGACTCGACGAGCAGGCGGAACGAGTTCGTACTGTTCAGAGCGACCTGGAGCGGGCCGAGTCGTCGGCTCGGTTGTTGGGAGCCCGCCTCAATGAGCTGGAGGAGGCGCGCGGCGAGCTCGGGGCGATCGGTAACGAGGTTGCCGCCCTAAGGGCGTCGCTCGAGACTGTGAGAGAGGCGCACCAGCGCGTAGAGGCGGTGCGGATGGAGCTCGAGCGGAGTCAGGCCGCGCAAGCGGCTGCGCGTAAGTGGCTGGCCGAGTTGGATGCGACGGCCGAGGAACTGCGGCTCAAGTTCGCCGCACTGGAGGAGAAAGGCGCCGCGGTGAGTCGTGTCGAGGCGGCAGCCGATCGGACGCTGTCGGCGGCGGGAGCCCTAGAGGCGCGCGAGCAGTTCCTGAGCAAACTCGAGGAACGCTTCGAACGACTCGGGCACTTGAGCGAGGAGCTGGATCGGCGAATGGGCGTGCTGGAAGAGCGGCGCGGCGCGTTTGCCGACCTGGAGGCGCGCTCCGATGCACTCGCCAAGAGGCTGGACGACGCCGATCGCCGCTTCACGTCGGTGGCCCGCCGCGACGACGAGGTTGCGCGGGTCGAACAGCGCCTCGAGGAGGTCACGCTGCAGCTGTCGCAGGCCGAAGAGCGCCTCGAGGGTCTCGCCCGTGACGCGGGCGCTGCCGCCACGAGGGCCGAAGAGGCGCAGTCCCTGGAGACCCGTCTCGAAGGTCTCGCCCGCGAACTCGCTGATCGACAGCGCACCCTCGCGCAGGCGGTCGCGCAGCTCGACAGGGCGTCCCAGCTTAGGCAGGACGCGGCCAAGGCAACGCAGGAGATAGATGAGCAGACGCGCAGGCTCGCCAACTCGCTGGCATCCGCCGAAGGTCAGGCCGACCGCGTGCAGCAGCTGGCGGAGCAGCTCGAGGCGCAGGCCGGGAGCCTGCGGTTCGTGGATAAACGCGTCACGCAATTCGAGGAGAAACTGGCCCGACTGGATCAGATGGAGAGGAGCGTCACCGAGGCGATCGACGCCCTGCGAATGCGAGAGGAGAGCGTTGAGGCGGTGCGGGCCGAACTGACGAGGCTGTTCGAGACCGCGGAATCAACCGTGGAGCACGTCCGGACTATCGCGGCGGCGCGCGGGGAGGTGGATGCCGCCCGCGCCACGCTGGAGTCAGTGCTTGAGCGGGCCGCACATCTCGACGAACTGGCCTCGTCGGTGGACGAGCGGTGGGAGCGGGTCCGCCAGGCGGAGGACCGGCTGGCCAAGCTCGACGTGCTCCTGGCCGACGTGCGCTCTAACCTCGAGACCGTACGCGGGCAGCAGGCGATGGTTGAGCACGCCATCGAGAAGGCGTCTCAACTCACCTTCCAGACCAAAGAGGCTGAGGCTCTGCTGCAGAGCCTGCGGGAGGAGCGGCAGCTCGCGAGCCGTATCCACGAGGCGGTGAAGGAGCTTCGGAGCGAGGAAAGGGCGTCGTAGCCGCGGCTTCCCACACGAGCATAGCCTGCTTGCGCACTCCACCCCACCGGTAATCGCCCAGGGCACCGGTCTTACGGATCACCCTATGGCACGGGATTAGATATGCGACGGGATTGGCGGCGACCGCCCCGGCGACGGCCCGCGCCGCCCGAGGCCGGCCGATGGATCGAGCATGGAACTCGCTGAGCCCCGCCGCGTGCGCTGCCTCAACCAGGGACGGCTGGCGGCGGTAATTGCCCTCGAGGAACCCGATCGCCCGCTCGATTCGCCGGTAGTCGCGAATGGTGCTCGTCATGCAGTGCAACTTGCGGCCGGGCATCGACTGACTCAACCCGAATCTTGCGGGGCGGTCGAGAGTTGGCGGTTGGCTGCGGGAGTGGTGGGGAACAGCTAACAGCTAGCGGCCAACAGCTAATAGCCGACAGTCAATCGCCCCCGCCATCCGTCCTCAGCACCGTAGGACTCAGCTCCAGTAGACTCAGGGGATTCGCCGTCACCGTCCCGTATCTCCCTGCCCAATGGAGGTGGGGGCCCGTTACGCGGCCGGTGGCCCCGATCCTGCCGATGACTTGCCCCGCTTCGACCGTGTCGCCCCGGGCGACCAGCGTATCGCTCAAGTGCATGTAGACGGTGACCACACCCTCCCCGTGGTCGAGATAGATCACGTTGCCTGCGTAGTAGAAATTCCCGACGAGGGCGACGACGCCCCGGTTTGCCGCACGGACCGGATCACCCGTCTCCCCGTCGAAATCCACACCCCAGTGCCGGCTCTGGAGCTCGCGGTTGAACACCCTGCCCGTGCCGAACGCGCTGGTGATCTCGCCTCCGGCGGGCCGCTCGAATGCCTCGGTCCAGAGTCGCGGCGTGTCGTGCGAGCGGAGCGACACCTGGCGGGCGGCCCGTGCCTCTCTCCTGATCCGTTCTGCGAGAGCCGAATCCGGCTCGTCGGCAAAGCGGGGATCAACTGTCAACTGCTCGGTCGGGAACTCCACCCCGGCGACCGGCAGCCGAACAAGCCGGTGCATAGTGTCACCCGCCGGGCTTGTCACGGAAAGCGTGACAGCCATATTCCCGGGGGCTCCGATGGGGATCGCACCCA
>JBHIEQ010000137.1:0-7508 GCA_046760725.1 Gemmatimonadales bacterium | reverse complement strand
CGGCGGACCCGTTCACCGTGTATCGCTGTCTCCGCGCGCTCAATCCTGCGCCCTATCTCTATTATCTCGAGCTCGACGACGTCTCGATCGCTGGAAGCTCGCCCGAGGTGCTGGCTCGGGTCGAGGCGGGAGAGATCACCGTGCGCCCGATCGCCGGCACGAGACCTCGTGGCACGGACCCGGAGGAGGACGTCCGGCTGGCTGAGGAGCTCCTCGCGGACGAGAAGGAGCTAGCCGAGCACGCGATGCTCGTGGACCTCGGCCGCAACGACGTGGGCCGGGTGGCCGAGTTCGGCTCCGTGAAGGTCACCGAAGCAAGGGTGATCGAGCGGTATTCCCACGTACAGCACATCGTGAGCGAGGTGCGCGGACGACTGCGAGAGGGTTGCGACGCGGCGGACGCTCTACGGGCCGCTTTCCCCGCGGGAACCGTGTCGGGCGCGCCAAAGCTGCGGGCTATCGAGATCCTCGACGAGCTGGAGCCGACACGGCGCGGTCCGTATGCGGGGGCCGTCGGTTATCTGGGGTGGGGAGCGGTCAACATGGACACTGCAATCGCGATTCGTACGGCGGTGCTGCGGGCGGGCCGCGCTCACGTTCAGGCAGGTGCCGGTGTAGTCGCCGACAGCGACCCGGCTCGCGAGCTCCGGGAGACGGAGGACAAGGCTGGGGCAGTCCTGCGCGCCCTGGAGCTCGCCGGCGCCGGCAGGCCCCTGGCGGATAACGGTTAGCGCGGCGATTTTCGCCCGGGTATATTCTGGCGAGAGAGAGGGATACCGGTGGCGCAGTTCAGGCTATTGAGCACGACGGGCGACCAGACGATCGAGATCACAGCCGGACGGACCATCCAGGTCGGCCGCGCTGCGACCAGCGACGCGCCGGTGTTCGACGCCACCGTGTCCCGCAAACACGCCGAGCTAACGCTCACCGACGGTGGCGTGCAGATCCGCGATCTCGGCTCGGCCAACGGCACGTTCGTCAACGGCACCCGCATCTCGCAACACCTGGCGCAGAACGGCGACATTGTGACCTTCGGCAAGGTGGCGTTCAAGGTTCTGGAGATCGCGCCGCCGAGCGAGAAGCCCTCCGCCCCGCCTGCCCCCGCCGAGCCGGAGGCCGCAAAGCCCGTCCCCGAGCCCACAATCGTGCGGCAGGTCGCCTTCAAGGATCCCCAGCTTGACATCCAGGAGCGCGCACGGCAGAGCGGAGCGGTACCGGTCACCGCCGACGGAGCGGTGGCCGACAAGCAGGCTGAGAAGCTCTCTCTGTTGCTCGAGATATCAAAAGAACTCTCCAAACAGCAGGACGTGGATCGGCTGCTGGAGAAGGTCGTGGACATCACGTTTCAGGTGATGAACGTTGACCGTGTTTCGATCCACTTGATGGAAGGAAGGGATCAGGAGCTCGTGCCGCGCGTCTCGAAAAACCGCCTGGGCGGAGTGGGCGGAAGTCGGCACGTTCCTACGGCTATCGCGCAGCGTGCGGTGCAGGAGCGTCTCGCTATACTTACGGACAACGCCGCTGTCGATCAGCGGTTTGGTGATCGCAAGGGAACGATCATTCAGCAGAACGTGCAGAGCGCTATGTGCGCACCCCTTCTGGGTAGCGACGCGAACGTGCTCGGCCTGGTCTACGTCGATAACCTCTCGGCAACGCACGCATTCGGCGACGAAGATCTCGAGTTTCTGATCGCCTTCTCAGGCATTGCGGCGGTCGCCATCGAAAACACGCGTCTCACCGAGCGCGTCCAGCGCGAGGCGGTGGTGCTGTCCAACTTCCAGCGCTACTTCGCGCCGGACCTCGCCGCGCAGATCCTTGAGCATGAAGAGGCGGTGCAGCTCGGCGGGCAGAAGCGGCCGGTGGTGGTTTTCTTCAGCGACATCCGCGGATTCACGTCGATGTCCGAGAACATGAACCCTGACGAGATCGCCACTTTGCTCACCGAGTACTTCACCGAGATGGTGGAGATCGTGTTCGAGCACGGTGGCACACTCGACAAGTTCATGGGTGATGCGATCATGGCCCTGTGGGGAGCGCCCATCGCGCACGACGACGACGCCGACCGCGCGATGGCGGCCGCGATCGAGCAGCAACGCACGTTGGAGAAGCTGAACGAGAAGTGGGCCCGGGAGGGCCGGCAGCAGGTTCAGATCGGAATCGGGATCAACTTCGGCGAAGTATTCGCCGGAAACATCGGGAGCGACCGCCGGCTGGAGTACACCGTGATAGGGGATGCCGTGAACGTCGCCTCGCGCCTGTGCTCCAAGGCTGCGGCATCTGAGATCATGATCTCGGAGCCGTTCTATAGAGCTCTCAAGAACCCCCCGGAGGTCGAACAGCTGGATCCCATCGAGCTCAAGGGAAAAGCGGAGGCTGTGCCGGTCTATCGCGTGAAGCTGTAGGGGATCCCGGCGTCCTCCAGGAGATCCACCACAAGCCGCACCGGCAGGCCGATCACGCCGAAATAGTCGCCCTCGATACGCTCAACCAGAACCGCACCCCTCTCCTGTAGACCGTAGGAGCCGGCTTTGTCGAGCGGTTCCCCCGTCGCAACGTAGGCGTCGATCAGCTCGTCACTCAGGCGGCGAAACCAGACTCGCGTGACATCACACCTCTCGAGTAGCTCGCCGTCGCGCGCGAGCGCGACGGCCGTCACCACGCGATGCTCGTTGCCGGAGAGACGTGCCAGCATCCGCTTCGCTGCGGCCGGGGACTCGGGCTTGCCGAGGAGTTCGTCTCCCAACACCACTACGGTGTCCGCCGCGAGCACCCACCGGCCGGGGCGGCGGGCGGACACCGCACGCGCCTTCTCGCGAGCGAGCCTCACAGCGAACGTCTCCGGCAGCTCCCCGGGCTCGAGACGCTCGTCCACATGCGCCGGATCGATCTCGTAGGGGATGCCGAGTCGATCCAGAAGGTCCCGCCGTCTGGGAGAGATCGATGCGAGGACTATCACCGCTCGAGGATGAGTGTCACGGGGCCGTCGTTTACCAGCGCCACGTCCATCATTGCGCCGAAGACCCCCGTCTCGACGGTCAGGTTACGGCGCTCGAGAGCGGCTACGAGCTCGTCGTACAGCGATTCGGCCTTAGCCGGCGGCGCAGCCTGAACGAAGGAAGGTCGGCGACCTCTGCGCGTATCGCCGTAGAGCGTAAACTGCGATACGACCAGGATTTCCCCCGCCACGTCCCCCAGCGACAGATTCATCTTCCCCTCCCCGTCCCCGAACAGTCGCAGGCCGGCGATCTTCTCGGCCATCCACTCTACGGTGCTGCTGTCGTCGGTCCCGGCGAACCCCGCAAGAACGAGAAAACCGTGCCCGATCCGCCCCACCACCCGGTCATCGACGGTTACACTGGCGTTCTTGACCCGCTGGAGAACGACTCTCACCGTAGCCCTCCGCCCCGCCGGGACGGCGAGAGACGGCAGCTCCACACTGCACCAGCCCACCGCCACGGCAAGAACGGGCGAGCCCTTTGGATGCCCGGCCTCATTCTACGGTTACGGACTTGGCCAAGTTCCGCGGCCGGTCCACGTCGCACTTGCGCCTCACGGCCGCGTAGTACGCCAGGAGCTGGAGCGGCAGAACCGTGAGAATCGGCGTCAGGGGATCGATGGTCTCGGGGATCGTGATCACGTGATCGGCCAGTCCGGAGATGCGCTCGTCCCCTTCGGTGACGACGGCCAGCACCTTGCCGTGACGAGCCTTAACCTCTTCGAGGTTGGACACGATCTTCTGATGCACGCTATCCCGCGGCGCGACGAACACGACCGGCATGTTTTGGTCGATCAAGGCTATCGGCCCATGCTTCATCTCCGCCGCCGGGTAGCCCTCCGCGTGTATGTAAGAGATCTCTTTGAGCTTGAGAGCGCCCTCAAGCGCCACCGGGAAGTTGTAGCCCCGGCCAAGGTACAACGCATTACCGGATCGCAAAAAGGTTTCCGCGAGCTCCTCTACGAGCCGAGCCCGCTCCAAAACGTCGGACACCTGCCGTGGGATCTTGGTCAAGGCGGAGACGATCTTGCGGCCGTGAAGCACCGACAAAGAGCGCAGGCGTCCTATCCGGAGCGTGAGCAGCGCAAGTGCGACGACCTGTGACGTGAACGCCTTGGTGCTCGCAACTCCGATCTCGGGACCGGCGTGAATATAGATACCGCCCTCCACCTCCCGCGCGATCGTGGAACCGACAACGTTCACGATGCCGATCGTGCGGGCACCCCGCTTCTTGGCCTCCCTCAGCGCGGCCAGCGTATCCGCCGTCTCACCGCTCTGTGAGATGCCTATCACCAGAGTGCGCTCATCGACGATCGGATTCCGATAGCGAAACTCCGATGCGTACTCGACCTCCACAGGAAGCCGCGCCAGCTCCTCCAACATGTACTCGCCGATCAGGGCCGCGTGCCAAGACGTGCCGCACGCGGTCAGCACGATTCGTTCTACCTGCTCGAGCTCCCGGTCCGTCAAGTTGAGACCGGAGAGGCGCGCCGTGCCCTCATCCTCCAGCAGGCGCCCGCGCATCGTGTTCGTGACGCTTTCCGGCTGCTCCATTATCTCCTTGAGCATGAAGTGCGCGTAGCCGCCGCGTTCGATCTTGTCGAGGTCCCAGTCTACGGTGCTCACCAGCTTCTCTACCTGCGTGGTGTTGAGATCCATGATGTCGTAACCGTCGCGGCGAACGACTGCTATCTCGCCGTCGTCCAGGTAAACCACCTTGCGCGTATGCTCGAGGATCGCTGACGCGTCGGACGCGACGAAGTTCTCTCCGTCACCGAGACCGACGAGGAGCGGAGATCCGTGTCGCGCCGCAACGAGCGTGTCGGGATCCGAGGCCGAAATCGCCGCTATCCCGTAGGCACCGTCCACCTCGCGCAGCGCGGCGGCCACTGCGGCCTCGAGCGACCCGTCGAGAAACTGCTCGACCAGATGCACAAGCACCTCCGTGTCCGTCTCGGACCGGAACGTGTGACCGTGCTCCTCGAGCCACTCGCGCAGTACGGGCGCGTTCTCAATGATCCCGTTGTGGACCAGAGCTATTTGTCCCCGACAGTCGAGATGGGGGTGCGCGTTGGTGCGCGACGGAACGCCGTGCGTGGCCCAGCGCGTGTGTCCGATGCCAACGCTGCCACGGGGGATCCCCGCGCCCAGCACTCCCCGGAGGTCCTCGATCCTGCCGGCGGACTTCTCGATGAGAATCCGCCTCCCGTCTATGAGGGCGAGTCCGGCGGAGTCGTATCCGCGGTACTCCAAGCGATGCAATCCGTCGAGCAGAAGTTGGCCCGCATCGCGTCTTCCGATGTAACCGACTATTCCGCACATGTCGCAGCTCCCTATGCTGCCATAGCGTCTCTCACCGCGGTGGCCAGTGACTCCGCCAAATCGGCCGACGGCGCCTCGGCTATTAGGCGAACGATCGGTTCCGTGCCCGACGGCCGGACGTGAAGCCACCGGTCGGCCCACCCCAGCCGCAGACCGTCCTGCCGATCCCGCTCGGCGTCGGGAAAGCATCGCTCCAGCCGCTCGTACACCTCTTCAAGATCCCCGCGGCGGGGAGACCTCGCCTTCACGATAACATACCGCGGCCGACCCGCGACGACACGGCTCACGGTGGCCCCGGTTCGTGCGAGCAGATCGAGCACCAGCGCCGCGGCGAGCGGCGCGTCGCGCCCCAGATGAAGGGCCGGCAACATTACTCCGCCGTTGCCTTCGCCCCCTACGACCGCCCCCGCCCGTTCCATCGCCCGCGCGACGTTGACCTCTCCCACGGGCGCCCTCTGGACCTCGATCCCGAACTCACGGGCGGCGTCGTCCACCACCAGTGAAGTCGAGAGGTTCGCGACCACTGGGCCGACGCGGCGCTCCAGTACTGTCTGCACGGCGAAAGCCAGAGTGTAGTCCTCTCCGATCGGCGTGCCGTGCTCATCCACGATCGCGAGCCTGTCGGCGTCCGGATCGACCGCCACCCCGAGATCTGCACCCTCCCTCCGAACCAGCTCGCCGAGACCGACAAGATTCTCGGGCACCGGTTCGGGAGCACGCGGAAACCGGCCGTCGGGCTCCAAATCGAGCCCCACAACCCGACAGCCCAAGCGCTCCAGCAACTCGGGCATCACGGTCCCGCCCGCGCCTCGTACGCAGTCCAGCACTACCGTGAATCCACCGCTCGTCACCGCCGCGACATCGACTACGTCGAGTGCCATCACGGCGTCGATGTGCCGGCGAACGGCGTCTGAATCGGCCGCTGTCTCGCCGACCCGATCCAGCGAGATGGGGGGCAAATCGCCCCCTCGCTCGATCTCGAACAGCCGCGCCATCGCGTCACCATCAAGGAAGATGCCGTCGGAACCGACGAACTTGAGCGCGTTCCATTCCACGGGGTTGTGGCTCGCGGTGATCACGACCGCTCCGCAAGCCTCGTGGTGGGTCACGGCGAGCTGCGCCGTCGGTGTAGGGATCAGGCCGCAATCGATCACACGGGCTCCGACCGCCTCCAGTCCCACGCGCGCCGCGACCGCGAACGCCGGACCAGACGCACGGGAGTCCCGGGCAAGCACGACCGTTCGGCTTTTCGCGCCGGCCGCCAAACGCCCGAACGCCGCGGCGTACCGGGCCACGACTTCGGGCGTCAGATCGGTGCCGACGATACCACGAACCCCCGACACGCCCGCCATCAGCGTGCCAGTCATAGCGACAAGGTAACCTACGAGGGGGAAGCGGGCACGCCTGCGCCCGCCGCCGGACGGGGAACGCGCAGCAGCGTCTTGGGCGGAGTGGGAATGGGGAGCCTGTCCACGTCGGTGTAGGCTCGACAAAACGCCTCGACCACATCCGCGTCGAACTGTACACCCCGCAACCGCTCGAGCTCGTCCAGGGCATCTCGGGAGGGTAGCGCGTCGCGGTAGGGCCGGTCCGACGTCATGGCGTCAAGCGCGTCACACACCGCGACCACCCTCGCCGGTACCGGAATGTCGTCGCCGGCCAAACCGTCCGGCAATCCGCTGCCGTCGATACGCTCGTGATGGGAGCGCACGATCGCCAGCACCTCGGGAACGTGACTCAGCAGGGGCTCCAGGATTCGCTCGCCGATGATAGTGTGCTCCATGAGGTGTCCGTACTCCTCGGAAGTGAGAGAGCCTCGCTTCAAGAGCACGGCCTCCCTCACGCCGATCTTGCCCACGTCGTGAAGCTGGGCGCCAAGCTCGATCAGCGTCACCTCCGTGTCACTCAACCCGAGCGCACGAGCGGTCGATCCCGCGTACGCGCTAACGCGCGTCGAATGCCCTCGCGTGTAGGCGTCCTTCGCCTCGAGCGCCTCGACGAGCGTCTGCACCCCTTGGAGGAACAGCTCCTCGATGCGGGCCGCTTGCTGCCGCACCAACTCCGACAGGTGCTCCTGATAGCGACGGTTTTCGATGACGAGCCGGCGTTTGTCCAGCGCCTGCCCAATCCTGGCTCTCACTTCGTCCAGCTGAAACGGTTTCGTGATGTAGTCCGGCGCGCCCAGTCGGAG
>JBHIEQ010000136.1:0-7576 GCA_046760725.1 Gemmatimonadales bacterium | reverse complement strand
GGAGATGCTCCGTCGAGACGTAAGAATCGTCCAACTCGCGCGCGAATCGGTCCGCCGCCTCCAGCACCTGCTCCAGCTCGCGCGCGGTGACGGGCTGCCCGCCGCCGCTCTGGGTGGGGAGTCTTCCGATTTCCCGTTCGGTCTCGGCGCGAAGGTCCGTGACGTTGAGCCCGCACTTCTGGAGCACGGGCACGACCACCCCCTCCTCCTGCTCCAAGAGGGCAAGGAAGAGATGGGCGTCGTTCACCACGGGGTTGCCGCGCTCGTGAGCGAGCACGACCGCCCGTCGCAACGCTTCGCCCGATTTGATGGTTAATCGTTCTGGGTTCAGCATGAGCAGTACGCAGTACGCAGGGCGCAGCGCGCGGTACGCAATGCGGCGTACGCAATGCGCAGTACGCGGTGCACCGTGCGCGGTTCAATTTGCGCTTGCGCGAGTAGCAACCTGCATGCCACCTCGATATAAGGCAAAATACGCCAAGGTGGCCGGTTTGCGCCAAAAAGACAGGCGCGCTGGCCAACTAGCCGGCGCGCCTTGGTTCTCTATGAGCGTCAGTTGCCCTACTTCACGATGGACATCTTGTTGGAGACCGTGACGCCATCCACCGTGAGCTGGTAGATATAGACGCCCGACGCGGCCTCGCGATCCGTTCCCCTGATCTTGCCGTCCCAGTACGCAGTGTATTCTCCGGTGCCGTTCCACCGGAGGCGCACGTTCTCGAGGGGCTCTCCCGAGCCCTGGAGGATCGGGATGGCCACTAGCTGTGCCAAGACGTTGTAGATCCGCAGACTCACCTGCGGCTGATGGCCGTTCGCCCACCACGACTGATCCAGGTCAAACGGGATCGTAGTCTCCGGGTTGAACGGATTCGGGTAATTCCTACCAAGCCGCACCGCTGGGGTGCCTGTGTCCTGCTGTGCTGCTGCGCCTGCCGGTGCGGCCATCAGGAGCCCAAGCGCAACCGCCGCCCAGGCAAGGTGCCTCATGGCAAGCTCCAATCTGACAAAAAGGGTCTCTTTAGAACTGCTCCTTGTCGTTAAGAGCGCATATCACCTGGTACGCTCAAACTATTCCGCCCCGCAACGCCGGTCAAGCGGGCGGGAGCTCCGGTGCCCGCGGCCCCGCTCGCCTGGCATCTCCCTCCCGTATCGTGTACCGCTCCTGATCCAGCCATTCAAGAACGGGGATCAAGAACTTGCGGCTGAGCCCAGTCCGTTCCTTGAGCCCGGCGGGTGTGGCCGTGCCCTGCTTCTCCAACTCGTCCACGACCTCCCTCGCCAGCCGATCAAGCGTGTGGCGCTCGTAGTATCGTCCCTTCCCCACCCTCCGCGCGGTGCCCTGGCGCACAAGGAACGTGAGTACCGGGCCCAGGGCACTTCCGACCTCCCGCTCAAGCTCCGCCCTGGTGCGTCCCTCGTATCCCGCGCCCACGAGAACGGCGACGATCTTCTCGGCGAGGCGCTCCCCTTCCGTCGAGAGCTGGGCCTCATGCGAGCCGAGCCGGACCGTATCGCCGTCGAACGCGATGAGGCCTTTCTGCCCAAGAAGCTGGTGCACGCGGTCCGCGATCTCGCCCGCTCCGGAAAGCCTGCGTGCCGCCTCGCGGCCCATTCCCGGCTCCAGAGGGTGCTCCCTGTGGTACACCTCGAGCCCCCTGAGCGTTGCCTCACACAGCTCGTCCAACACGCTCTCGAGCACAAGGCGACCGCCCACGCGCGTCACTCCCAGCCGTCCGGCCCCCTGGACGGCCGCGGCCACTTCCCGCGGGTGTATGCCGAGCCGCACCTCGAGGTCTTGCACAGGCAGTCCCAGCCGTTTGGGCTCGCGTGTCACGAAAGCGAGCACGCGCCGCGAGGGATCGGGGTCGCACCGCTCGGCGAGATCTGCGGGCCGCCTGGGCCTCCGGCGCGGCCGGGGATCAACCACCAGGCATCCCCCGATCGTGGTCACCGGAGAGTAAGAGCGGATGACGCCCCTGTCCCCCCAACGCGCTACCACCGGTCGTTCCAGCCGGAGCCGGGCATCCCCCGTGGCACCGGGCGCTATTCCCTCCCACGCCGGCGTGACCCGAGCCAGGACCTCCGCCGTGCCAAGGTGAAGCCTCACGCGTGAGCGCTGGGTGAGAGGGCGCGAACCGGGCAGGAGACTGATGCGAGCATCGAGCGCCGTGGTCGTGCGCCAGGCATCACCGGTGACCACGACCGATCCCCTGCCGAACTGGAGTCTGTCCACCCCCGGAAGGGCGAGCGCCGTCCGCCTGCCGGGCTCGGCCCGCTCGCGCGGTTGGCCGTGAACCTCGATACTCCTGACCCGGGCCCCTACACCCTCGGGGAGAATCAGAACGCCATCTCCCACTGCGACCGTGCCGCTCCATGTGGATCCGGTGACGACGGTACCCGCGCCGGAGACGCTGAACACGCGGTCCACGGGCATACGAAACAGGTCGTCGTGGGACCGCTCGACGGCATCCCGCGCAGCGCGGGCCAGGGCCGACAGCAGTCCCTCGGCTCCGCTGCCGTCCGTGGCGCAGCACACCACGGGTGGCTGCCACGCAACCACCGATCCTCGGAATCTCTCCTCCACGTCCGACCGGACTAGCTCCAGCCACTCCGGTTCCGCCAGGTCGCTCTTGGTGATGGCGACCACTCCCGATCTCACGCCCAGGAACTCCACGATCGCGAGATGCTCCTCGGTCTGCGGCATAATGCCCTCGTCGGCCGCCACCACCATGAGAGCGACATCCACACCGGTGGCTCCCGCCACCATATTGCGTACAAAGTCCTCGTGCCCGGGGACGTCAACGATGCTGGCGGTGAGATCATCGCTCAGGGCGAGCGGTGCGAACCCCAGGTCGATCGTGATGCCGCGGCGCTTCTCCTCCTCCCAGCGATCGGTGTCCACGCCGGTGAGCAGCCGCACGAGCGCGGTCTTGCCGTGGTCCACGTGACCGGCCGTGCCGATCACGACATGCCTGGCACTCACGTGAGATCCGCCCACAGCGCCATCGCACGAAGCTCCGATCCCTCGGCCACGTGTCTCTCCACGAAGCGGGCGAGCAGCCGCTTGTGCGCGCGGGAGCGCTTTGGATTCAGCTCCCCGACGCTTCCCACCGCGCCCCCAACGAGCATCTCCAGCACCACACGATCTTCGCGATCGAGCTTGCCGCGCGTCACCCCACGGGCACACCGGCCGCACAGGAACCCTCCCTGGGCCACCGAGAACGCGACCTTGCCCGGCGGCAGAGGTCCACCGTCTCGCGCGCATACATCAAGCGTAGGCGCGAAGCCGAGGGCGGCCACGGCAGCCCAGAGTAGCTCGAGCCCAGTCACGTCGACGCGCTCGGGCGGCGCGGACTCCAGCACGCCGAGACCACGGTCAACGAGCTCGAACACATGAGGGTTGGGTTCGGCGGGCCAGCAGCGCATGACCAGCTCGGCGAGTGCGGTGGCGGCGGTGAAGCGGCCCACGTCGTGCGCCAGCGCCTGATGCTGGTCCGTCACCTCGAACTCCGCGAGCGTGTTGAGCTCGCGGTTCCGCTTCACGTACATGTGCGCCACCCCGCTGCTCAGCACCTGGAGCTTCGCGCCGAACTTGCTGTTGCGCCCGAGGGCGCCCTTGGCGATGGCGCTCTGGACCCCGTAATCGCGCGTAGCCAGGCGCGCGATCTTCGACGTCTCCCCGTATTTGAACGTATGGAGAACCACAGCTGGAGTGGTGATGAGAGACATGGACGGAAGATACGCACATTGCCTCTCATCACCTTCCATTGCCCGGACGTGTTGGGCGATGTTGGGTGATGATCACCGGAGAGTCACTACCGGCAACACCGCCACCTCGACCGCGAAGGGACATAAACCCACCTCGATATCTCTCACCGGCGAGAGGTCGGCGGGCGACAGCACGTGCACCTTGCCGGGACTCACGCAGTCGGTGATGTCGAGCGCGTACATATTGCCTGCGGCGTCCACCGCCACGGCGGCAACGCCCGCACCGTCGGGTTTCACCGCACTGCCGGGACCGCGCACCAGGGTTCGCGTCGAGGGATCGATCTCCAAGATGCCCTCGGAAAGAGAGGCCACGATCAGGCGCTGCGCCGAAACCCACGTGGCCGAGCCGGGGAACTCGCCAAGGCTATCCACGAGCGCCACCTCCGCACGGATCCCCGGGCTCACGATCGAGAGAGAGCCGTTCGCTGCGCCGAACTCACCCGCGTTCACGACGTAGAGCATGCCGTCGGGCCCCGCCTCCACGAACTGCGCGTTGAGGCCGGTGAGCGGCACCGAATCGACGGCCGTGAGCAACGCGGGGTCAACGACCGTCATCCAGCTCGGGCCGGCCGGTGCGAAATCGACGAGGTTTGCGTTCAGCACCCACACACGCTCGTCGGCGACGGCCACCGCGGTGGGATAGATCCCCACGGTGACGCTCGCGGTATCACCCGTCTCGAGACTCACGCGCGTCACGGTGTTGAGGCCGGGGTTCGCAACCCACGCCACCGTGTCCGACTCGAAGGCGACACCGGTCGCCCCCGAACCCTGCTCCAGCGGCACCAGCCGCGAGATGCTCGCGTTCTCCAGGTTCAACACGGCCACGGCATGGGCCAGACCCAAGGGTACGACCGCCCGGCTCCCCGACACCGCGAGCGAGACGGGTGTCGCGTCACCGCTCGGAAGTTGGATCTTGATCGGGGTTGCCGCAGTGTCCGTCGGGACCAGACTCACCGACTGCTCTGTCGAGTTCACAATCACGAGGAGCTCACGCGGTAGCCGCTCGGGCTCAGTCGAGTCGCCGCACGACAGAAGAGTCACCAACAAGACCAACAAAGCAATCTGCCTTCGCATCACCACTCCCATGTCATAGCTGCGGTAAGTGATCTGCCCGGGGAAGGATATTCCGCGATGAACGCCGCCCGGACGTCGAAGATGTCGTTTGCGGAGATCGTGAGATCGAGATCGGCGCGACCCACACGAGGACGAACCGAAATGGATGCGTCGGTCACCGTGACCGGGTCCAGCGCTCCCACCCCGCCGTGATTGGGGAAACGCTCGCCGAGGCGCCTCACAGAGAGCCGCCCCGTCCAATGCCGCGAGATGCGCTGCACGCCCAAGTACTGCGTATTGCGCGGCCTGTAGATGACCTGCGGCCCCTCTGGCCGGTCGTAGCGCACGCTGGAAAGCGCGTACGAGGCCTCGACGACAAGCCCCCAGCGGGGGGCCGCGACGTGCGCGTCCAGCGCGACCCCCGCGCGCCTGGCATCGAAGTTTCTGGGACTCCAGACGAACCTGAAGTCGGGAGCCCACAGTACCATGTCTCGAATCCGCCCGACGTATGCGCCCAGCTCGATTCGTGGCCGCGCCACGCGCCAATGGGCCGGCTGCCACGTGAGGGCCCCCTCCAGCTCCCAGGGCACCCGCTCCGCCCGAAGCTCGGGATTCGGTCTCACACCCACACCCTCGTGGAAGATGAGATCGGCGATCACCGGAGGGGCGGCGCTTCCACCAAACCCCGCAGTTGCACCCAGCGAGCCGCGCGAGAGACCCGCGTCCAACCTCAGGGAGTACGCCGGGGCATCTCCCGTGGTCCAGCCGTCGATCCTCGCCGCCGGCGAGATCCACCATGCGCCCCACTCGGTCCTTCTCCCCATCCGCCCGCTGGCGCCGAGGTGTGCCCTGGCCGCAGTGAACACTCCCTGTCTCACCGCGTCGCCCCAGAACCGGTCCACTCTGCCGCCCGCCGACAACAGGCCCCAGCGAGTGTCCAACTCCACCCCCGCCACGCGAGTCGTATCCGCGTACGGCGGACCCAGGGGAGGCATCGAGTCCATCGCCGCCACGGTCACGAATTCGACCACGAGCTGGCCGCTCGGGCCCCGACCGGAGTGAGAGATCTCGGCAGCCCTCTGCGCTCCCGCTCGAAGCGTGCAGCGAGCGAGAGCGAGCCCCATCGCTTGCGGAGAGCGAAGCGCGTTGCGGCGTATCCGGCGTTCATTCTGTTCGCCTCGCCACCGCCGCGGCCCGCCGGCAGAGTCACCGGGTACCGTTCGCCCCGGCGATCAACGGCAAGACGCAAGGTGGCCTCGCGGGGAAGCGCCGCCCCCAGTTCCATCCCCAAAGCCGCATGGCTCCCGAGGGACGCGGATGCCCGGGAGGGGTGTGTATTCCTGGTCTCGAGAGCCAGCACGCCCGCCAGCGAGCGCGATCCGAAGCGCGCACCCTGAGCCCCCTTGTAGAGTGTCACGCGCTCCACCTCGCTCGACATGACGCGTTCCAGGTTGGCGACCCCCGTGACGGGATCGTTGAGCGCCACGCCGTCCAGCAGCACGAGTACTTCGTCGGCGCTACTGCCGCGCAACATCGGTGTCGCCGACCCAGGGTCCCTCCGCCGCATCGCTAGGCCGCGCCACCCGTCCAGCGCCTGGGCGAGAGTGCGTCCCCGTTCCCGCAACTCGTCGCCCGCGAGCGTCGGCAACAGCTGCTCCCGGGGTCCCGTTACCTCCAGGGCGACGAGCGGCACGGGTAGAGGTGCCAAGTAAACCGTCACCACAACCGCACTCCCGTTCGCGACCACGAGTCTTCGGAGCGCCGGAACGTAGCCCGGCGCCTCAACGCCCAGGACATGCGAACCCGGAACGACACCGCGCAGCTCGAACCTCCCATCGGCCCCCGTGAGCACAGTTTCCCCGGCGAGCGACACTCGCGCTCCCTGGACCGGCTCTTTGGCGATCGAGTCCACCACCCTCCCTTGCACCGTGGCGGGGAACTGGGCACCCAGCTCGTCGGGTGCGGCGAAACAGCATCCCGCGAGGAGTGTGACAACCGCAAGCACCCTCACCGCTCGTCCCTCCTGAGCGGCACGAACTGTGGCGCGCCGTGCCAAACGGTGACCTCAACGGGCCAGTCGAACACCGCTTCCAGGTGCTCTCGTGTGAGGACGCGAGCCGGCTCTCCCTCGGCGCGCACCCTTCCTCGCTCCATGATCACGACGCGATCGGCGAAGCGAGCGGCCAGGTTCACATGGTGCGTCACGAAGAGGCCGGCCAATCGGTCACGCCTCACGAGCGCGGACACCAGCTCGAACACCTCCATCTCGTGCCGGATGTCGAGGTTTGCCGTGGGCTCGTCCAGCACCAGCGCGAGAGGCTCCTGCGCGAGGGCGCGCGCGACGCGAACCCGCTGCCACTCACCGCCCGAGAGCGTGCTCACCCAGCGGTCCGCGAGATGCGTGACGTCACATCTGGATAGGGCGCGTTGGACGGCCGCGCGATCCTCCGCTCTCGCCGCTCCCACGGGCCCCATGTGGGCGTACCTGCCGAACATCACCGCCTCACGAACCCGCACGGGAAAGACCGGCTCTTCCCGCTGGGCCACGACGGCGACCGTGCGAGCCAGCTCACGGCGGCTCCACTCCCTCACACTCCGACCCGCGACGCTCGACTCCCCCGCCACCGGCCGCATGACGCCCAGGAGCACGCGGAGCAACGTCGTCTTGCCGCTTCCGTTGGGACCCACTACTCCCACCAGCTGTCCACGCTCCACCTCGAGCGACACTCCGCTCACTGCGTCGCTTGCCGCTCCC
>JBHIEQ010000135.1:0-7610 GCA_046760725.1 Gemmatimonadales bacterium | reverse complement strand
GAAATATCGAAACAGGCTCATCGTCTCGATCGTCGTCCCGGACTTCGAGGAGACGACAAAGAGCGTGCGATCGAGGTCACCCCGCTCTCCCACTGCGGCGACCGCCGCTGGATGAGTGCTGTCGAGCATCTCGAAGACGGGCCAACTCGCCTGACGGCCGAAGCTCCGCCAGATCACCTCCGGAGCGAGGCTCGAGCCACCCATACCCAGAAGCACAACGCGATCGCACTCACCCCGAACCTCGTCCGCCAGCGACTCGACACGATCGAGCTGCCCCTCCATCCACTCGGCGGCGCGCAGCCAGCCAAGCCGATCCGCCAGCTCAGGACGCCCGGGATCGGAGCTCCACACCGTGGCGTCTCTGCGCCAAATACGCGCCACTGCATCGGCATCGTCCAGCAGCGCGAGACGACGCTCGACCGCCACCGCGAGGTCCCCGGACGAGACGCTCATCGCGCGAGCAGCGTCCTCGCCCGCGCCGCGATGGCCGCCGGCGAAAAACCATACTCGCGAAACAACGTCTGGTACGGCGCAGAGGCACCGAACCGTGTGATCCCCAGTACCGCACCCCGGTCACCCACCCATCGATACCACGGCATGGGGTGTGCCGCCTCGACGGCTAGTCTAGCCGACACGGTGGGCGGCAGCACCTGGTCGCGGTAGCCCGCCGACTGCAACGCAAACACGTCGGGAGCCGGCATGCTCACGACCCTCGTTCGGATGCCCTCCGACTCGAGAAGCTCGCGGGCCTCGAGCACGGGATGGACCTCCGAGCCGCTCGCCATGAGAATCAGATCGGGAGTTCCCTTGCTCGCTTCCCGCAAGACGTAGCCGCCGCGGCGCAATCCTTCCGCTCCACCTCCCGATCCACGATCGACCGAAGGCACCTTCTGGCGGGTCAGCACCATAGCCACCGGACCCCCGTCGTGCTCGAGCGCGACCCGCCACGCTTGGACCGTCTCGGGAGCGTCGGCGGGCCGGATGACCGTGAGATTGGGGATCGCCCGGAGCCCCGCAAGCTGTTCCACGGGCTGGTGGGTGGGACCGTCCTCGCCCAGGCCGATCGAGTCGTGGGTGAAGACGTAGATCACCTTGATCCCCATGAGGGCAGCGAGGCGGATGGACGGCCGCATGTAGTCCGAGAAGATCAAGAACGTTCCGCCGTAGGGAATGAGACCGCCGTGGAGCGCCATCCCGTTCAGCACCGCTCCCATGCCGTGCTCCCGTACACCGAAGTACATGTTGCGGCCGCCCGGGGCGTCCCGGCCAAGGTCCTCCACGCCCTCAATCAGCGTATTGTTGGAGCCCCCCAAGTCCGCAGATCCGCCCAGCAGCTCCGGCACACGCCGAGCGATGGCGTTCAGCACTCGGCCCGACGCCGTGCGCGTCGCCATAGCACCCTCGTCCTCGAACGACGGGAGATCAGCATCCCAGTCCGCCGGCAGCTCTCGTCTCAGGCGCCGTTCCAGCTCCCCTGCGAGCTCGGGATGGGCCTCCCTGTACCTGCCGAACGCATCCTCCCACTCACGCTCGAGCCCCGCACCCCGCTCGACGGCACGACGCCACTCAGCGAGCGCATCGGCAGGTACCGTGAACGGCTCCTCGTATTCCCAGCCGAGGTTCTTCTTGGTGAGCCTCACCTCAGCCTCACCCAAGGGAGCCCCGTGCGCCGCGGCTGTGTCCTGTTTGTTGGGGCTCCCGTAGGCTATGTGCGTCCGTACCGAGATGAGGCTGGGCTTCCCCTGCTCGGCCTTGGCGGCATCGATGGCACGGTCAATTGCGAGTAGATCGTTCCCGTCGTCGACCCGTTGCACGTGCCATCCGTAGGCCGCGAACCGCCCCAGGACGTCGTCACTGTACGTGAGATCGGTCGATCCGTCGATCGTGACGCGGTTGTCGTCATAGAATCCGACCAGGGCACCCAGGCCCAGGTGCCCGGCGAGGGAAGCCGCCTCGTGGGAGACACCCTCCATGAGATCGCCGTCGGAGGCGAGGAAATAGACCCGGTGCGTGATGATCTCGTGGCCCGGCCGGTTGAACAGCGCCGCGAGATGCGCCCTCGCCAGCGCCATGCCGACCGCGTTGCCGAACCCCTGGCCCAGGGGCCCCGTCGTGGTCTCGACGCCCGGTGTGACGCCGAACTCGGGGTGCCCCGGGGTCTTGCTGCCCCATTGCCTGAACCGTTTCAGCTCATCCAAGGGCAGGTCGTACCCCGTGAGATGAAGCACTCCGTACAGCAGCATGGACGCGTGGCCGCACGACAGCACGAACCGGTCCCGGCCGAACCATGCGGGGTTTCGGGGATGGGGCCTCAGGTGCCTGGTCCAGAGCACGTACGCGAGCGGGGCACGGCCCATGGGAGCCCCGGGGTGGCCGCTGTCGGCGGCCTCGACGGCGTCCATGGCGAGCGTCCGGATGGTATTGATGCAGAGCTGGTCGAGCGCAGCGGAGCGGGCCACGACCGCCTGGGACATGAGGGAATCTCCGTGAGATTAGTCGTCTGGAGTGCTGTCAAGATAGCACCGAGTACGGCGAGCAAAAAACCGGATCTCCTGGGGGCGTGTTCACACAGATTTCATACTGGCTTCAGGCCACGCCGGGTAGGTTGATGTCGCCTGGTCAAGGGGGAGCCCGTACCCGGTATCGGTCTGGTGGTCATCCTCCTTGGGTCTGCGGCCACAGCGTAGCTCGCCACCTACTTCGAGCACCTGCACGGCAGCAGGCCAACATCCGGCGGTCTCTGTGAGAAACCGGGTGCGGGCAGGGCTCGCAGAGATCAGTCGGTTCACCAAGCGGACGCACTGTCCGCTTCGCGGCCCCGACTCGGAGGCAGGGATCCGGCGTTGGGGCCGCATCCTTTTGGCTCCGCACGGCGGCAAGACGGCAGCCCCGCACCCCGCACGGCCGCCCAGCGGCGCGACGGCGTAACGGCGACCCCTCGCCTCTCCACCAGCACGCAAAGGCGTGGCGTCATCCCGCCATTCCGCCACCCCGTCGTCCCGTTATCCCGTCATCCCGTCGTCCCATTTTGGCGCCGCGAGGTTTATCCTACTACCACACCCTATCCTCAACGCGAAGTGACCTCGAGCATGCAAAATCCTCTTGACTCCCGGTCCAAGCTGGAGCTGTCCGACGGCCCCACGACTCTCTTCCGCCTCGACTCGCTCGAGAAGGCAGGGGTGGTTTCGATCGATCGGCTGCCTTTTTCGATCAGAGTCCTGCTGGAGAACGCGCTGCGCAGCGCGGGATCAGGAAGCGTCACCGAAGAGCACGTGCTGGCCGTCGCTCGGTGGCGGCCCGAACCCGATCGCAGCCTCGAGATCCCCTTCATGCCGGGACGCGTGGTGTTGCAGGACTTCACGGGTGTTCCGGCCGTGGTGGATCTCGCGGCCATGCGCGACGCAATCGTGGCACTGGGCGGCGATCCGGCGCGAATCAATCCGTTAGTCCAGACCGATCTGGTGATCGACCACTCGGTTCAGGTGGATTTCTTCGGCAGGCCCGACGCGTTCGAGTTGAACGTGAAGCGGGAGATGGAGCGGAACGGGGAGCGTTACCAGCTCCTCCGCTGGGCCCAGCAGGCATTCGACAATCTCCGCGTCGTGCCGCCCGGCACCGGTATCGTGCATCAGGTGAACCTGGAGCATCTGGCGAGCGTGGTGCGGCTCGCGGAATCCGGCGGCGAGCGGGTTGCGTTTCCCGACACCCTGGTCGGAACCGATTCGCATACGACGATGATCAACGGTCTGGGCGTCATGGGCTGGGGGGTGGGCGGCATCGAGGCGGAGGCCGTGATGCTGGGTCAACCCTATTTCATGCAGCTTCCCGAGGTCATCGGCATGAAGCTCATCGGCCGGCTTTCCGAGGGCGCGACTGCCACGGATCTGGTGCTGGTCGTGACACAGATGCTCAGGAAGTACGGTGTGGTAGGACGTTTCGTGGAGTTCTTCGGGCCCGGGCTCGCCGGTCTCGGGCTGGCGGACCGCGCGACCATCGCGAACATGGCGCCGGAGTACGGTGCTACGATGGGGTTCTTCCCGGTGGACGAGGAGACCCTGCGCTACCTGGAGCGTACCGGCCGGCCGGCCGGCCTGCTTGAGCTAGTCGAGCGTTACTGTAAGGACCAACAGTTATTCCATCTGCACGGCGCAGCGGATCCCGACTACTCGGCGGTGCTCGAGCTCGACTTGGGGACGGTAGAACCGTCGCTCGCCGGGCCGCGACGGCCGCAGGATCGCGTGCCGCTCAAGGAGATCAAGGAATCATTTCACCTGGTTATTGCCAATCTGATCCCGAGCGGCAGCAAGCGTGCTATAGCCGAGAGGGACGGTGCCCGCTGGGCGGACGAGGGCGGACGGAGTCCCGCGGCTACGGCGGTCGCGCACGGAACGGAGGCCGTGGCGGCTGTGGAGTACGAGGGCTCGCGCTTCGACCTCAGGGACGGCTCGGTCGTGATCGCGGCGATCACGAGCTGCACCAACACGTCCAATCCGTCAGTGATGATCGGGGCGGGCCTGGTGGCACGCAACGCCCGTCGAAGGGGATTGACCCGCAAACCGTGGGTGAAGACCAGCCTCGCGCCAGGCTCCAAAGTGGTGACCGAGTATCTCACTGCGTCGGGGTTGATGGATGATCTCGAGGCACTGGGTTTCCACCTGGTCGGTTACGGCTGCACGACCTGCATCGGCAATAGTGGGCCGCTCGCGGAACCGATATCACGGGCTATCTCCGAGCACGGGCTGGTATCGGTGGCGGTGCTCTCGGGCAATCGCAATTTCGAGGCCAGAGTCCATCCTCTGGTGCGGGCCAGTTATCTCGCGTCGCCCATGCTCGTCGTGGCCTACGCAGTCGCGGGCCGTATCGATATCGACCTTGCGACCGACCCGCTGGGCGAGGACGCCGACGGCCGGCCGGTGTTCTTGAAGGACATCTGGCCTGATCCGGACGAGGTGCGCGAGGCCGTAGCTGCCGCGCTCGATCCGGACATGTTCACGAGGCAGTACGAGCACGTGTTCGACGGAGACGCGGCCTGGAGGGCGCTAGCTGCTCCCGCGGCGGAGGGAGGTCGCTTCGCCTGGGACCCGGAGTCCACCTACATAGCGAATCCTCCTTTCTTCGAGAGCATCTCTTCGGATCCGCCGCCTGCATCTGATATTCGCGCGGCGCGTGTGCTTGCCTGGCTCGGCGACACGGTCACCACCGATCACATCTCTCCAGCCGGGGCAATTCCCAAGGACAGTCCGGCGGGCCGGTGGTTGATGGATCGGAATGTCCGGCCGGTCGATTTCAATACGTTCGGCTCGCGCCGCGGGAACCACGAGGTCATGATGCGGGGTACCTTCGGCAACATCCGCATTAAGAACCGGCTGGCGGAGGGGAAAGAAGGCAGCTGGACTCTGCATTTCCCCTCGGGTGAGGTGACGAGCGTGTACGAGGCGGCGATGCGCTATGTCGCTGATGGCACACCTCTGATCGTGCTCGCGGGGACCGAGTACGGCACCGGGAGCTCGCGGGACTGGGCTGCCAAGGGTACGGCTCTGCTGGGCGTAAGGGCCGTTATCGCCCAGAGCTACGAGCGCATCCACCGCAGCAACCTGATCGGCATGGGAGTGCTACCGCTACAGTTCGAGGCTGGAGACGGTGCCGATGCTCGTGGATTGCGGGGTGGCGAGACATTCGACATCGAGGGCATCTCCGAGGGCGCGCTCAGACCGGGCTGCACGGCGCACGTGACGGCACGAAGGGAGGACGGCACGTCGGTAGGGTTCGACGTGCTCGCGCGGCTCGATACGGCTGTGGAAGTCGAGTACTACCGTCACGGCGGGATCTTGCCCTACGTGTTGCGACGCCTGGCTGTGGAGCGATAGAGGTCGGCCGTCAGGCGCCTAAGAACTCGTCGATCTCGCCTCGCCTCTTCATGGCGTCCTCGAAGCCTAGTTCCACGAGCAGGTCTGTGTAGCTGGGTTCGAACAGCAGGTAGCTCACGAAGTCCACGCTGCCCTCGCGTTTGCTGCCCAGACTCTCCACCACGCGACGCACGCTTGCGGGCAGGAGGTGATGAAAGCCTCGTGACATCGCTCCGAGGTCGCGCGACGGCTTGAGCATCAGCAGTCGAATCGGTCTCAAGCCGGCACTTGCCCTTCGTTCGGCGCCGTGTTGAGCGAGGAGCTGGTTTATGCGGTCCAACCGTTCCGCGTCCCCCTCCAGTGAGTCGAGGAACACCGCGTTGAACAGGAGGCTCATCACTTCTGCCGTGGCGGGGTACTCGCCGACGGCTCTGACGGGCACGGATGAGGGTTTCTTCGCTCTCATGCTTACGGCGATGATGTGGGTCGCGCCGAGGTGGATTGCTGGGGCGAGCGGTGCGATCTGACGCACGGACCCGTCGCCGTAGAAGCCGTCCGGCAGCTTCACGGCCGGGAAGATGATCGGGATCGCGGCCGACGCGATGACGTGTTCCAGGGTCAGTTTTGTGTGCATGCCGATACGCTGCGAGCGCTCCCACACGGGCAGGCCGTCGATCCCCTGTACGAACGTGACCGTCTGGCCGGTGGTGTAGGAAGTGGCGGTGAGCGCTGCGGCTCTCAGACGTCCGGCCTCGATGTTCGCTTCGACGCCCTGGAAGTCGATGCATCCCGCCAGGAACCGTCGCAGCGGGCTCATGTCCATGAGACCCCGCATGACGCCTGGCGCGGTTTCGCGCCTCAGGATTCGGTTCCAGAACCACCTCAGGGAGGCGCGCGCGAGGTTCGTGGGGCGGACGCAATAGACCCGGTCCGGTGTGAGGCGCCTCCATTCCTCGCGTAGATCGTGAACGGCGGTGGCGAACTCGCCGCGGTGCGCCGCCAGATGCGCGATGTTTATGGCCCCGGCCGAGACGCCTGCCAGGATCTGGATCTGGAGTTGGGGTGCGCACTCCGCGATGGCGGCGAGTACGCCCACCTGGTAGGCCGCGCGCGCACCGCCCCCCGACAGCACCAGGGCGATGCGGGATGTCTGAGCGTCGTCGGGGCCCGTCGTCATCGTCGGGCGAAGATTAAGGGCGCGCGCCGGCCTCGCCAAGGTTATCTTGTGCACCCGTGGCGTTCACAGTTCCTCCGGAGGAGATCGAGTTTCGCGCCAGCCGCGCGGGTGGTCCGGGGGGCCAGCATGTCAACCGCTCCGCGACGCGGGTCGAGGCGCGCTGGAACGTGAGGGGAAGTCCCAGCATTTCCGATGCACAGCGCGATAGGATCCTCACCAAGTTGCAGAGCCGCGTCGATTCGCGGGGGGTGTTACGTGTGGTGGCCGACGAGCGACGCAGCCAGTTGCGCAACCGCCAGGCGGCTGTGGAGCGATTGAACGCCCTGGTGCGCGGGGCTCTCCGGCGGCGACGGCCCCGCAAGAAGACGAAGCCGCCGGCTGCGGCCGTCGAGCGCCGCCTCGAGGAAAAGCGGCGGCGTGCCGAGGCCAAGCGCCGGCGCCGGCCGGTTCATCCAGACGAGTGAGAGCCGAGCGACCGCCGAGCGGAATGCACGACAACACGGAGGAACGGTATGCAGGTCGGCCACGTACCGCTGGCCCTCTCGATTGCCACGTACGACTGGAACCCGAAGATGGTGCTGTTCTGT
>JBHIEQ010000134.1:0-7651 GCA_046760725.1 Gemmatimonadales bacterium | reverse complement strand
GGGCCAGTTGGGCAGGTCCACGGCCACACGATCCCCCACGCCGATCCCGAATCCCTGCCACCGAGCCGCCAACGCCGTCGATTCGGCATCCATCTGCCGATACGTCAAGCGGCGCTTGCCGCGAACCACGCACTCCCGGTCCGGACCCTGCCTGACCCGCTGGCTGAACAGCTCGGCCAGATTACGCGTCTCCAAGCTCCCCCTCAAACCCTCCAGAATGTGTCAAACTAATCGACTCGGGAAACCCCAACAAGCACAGCTTTCACTCTCCCAACACCTTGATCACCACCCGCTTGCGACGCTTTCCGTCCCACTCACCGTAGAAGACGCGCTGCCAGGGACCCAGGTCGAGCCGCCCGGCCGTGATCGGCAGGATGACCTCGTGGCCAACGGTCAGGCTCCGGAGGTGCGCCGCCGCGTTGTCCTCACCCGTCTCGTTGTGGCGATAGCGGCCCGGGTCCCACGGCGCCACGGTTTCCTCCAACCACTTCAGGATGTCCTGCCACAAACCCGACTCGTGATCGTTGACGAAAACCGAAGCCGTGATGTGCATGGCCGACACCAGAGCAACGCCCTCCGTGACACCGCTCGCTTCCACCTGCCGTTCCACGTCATCGGTGATGTCGATGATCTGCTGACGCTTCTTGGTGTTGAACCAGAGGTAATGTGTATGGAATCTCATGCAATCGACCGAACGTTGGGGACACGAAAGCGGGCGGACGCACGTCCGCCCCGACACGAGGCGCAGGCGCTACGCCGCGTGAATTTGTCAGAGCTCCTGCAGTTGCTCGAGAGTATCCCGCCCGTAAAACAGCTGTATGTACTTGCTCTGAATCGGCGTCAGCCTGCGCACCGCCCACGTGAGGTACACGAAGTGCGGCTCGACCGGCCGCCTCAAGAGCACCATCCCGCAAGCCTCCGGCAGGCGGCTGCCCTTGCGCGTGTTGCAGGTCGAACAAGCCGTCACCACGTTCGACCAATCGTTCGTTCCCCCCCGCGACAACGGCACGAGATGGTCGCGGGTCAGACACTCCCGAAATCCCAGCTGGGCTTCCGATCGGCCACAGAACTGGCAGGTATAGTGGTCGCGAGCGAAGAGGAAGGTGTTTGTGACTTGCCGCCGGAACTTCCTGGGCACGTGTACGAACCGCATCAACCGGATCACGGACGGGCGGGGGACGCTCAGGCGCGCGCTGCGGAACACGCCGTCACCGTCGGTCTCGACGATCTCGGCCTTTCCATCGATCACGAGCCGAAGGGCGCGGCGTACCGGTACGAGCGTGAGCGGCTCAAATGACGCGTTCAGAGTCAGGCAACGCACAAGCGACTCCCCGTGGTAAAGAAGTCCCGCCGCGCGACACGAGCTCGGACGGGACATCTCCATCCGGCCCTAATTGTACGAACGGGCGTAAGGTATTGCAATGGGAGGGGTTGCGGGAAGGGTCTAGCCCGGGAACTCCTCTTGGAGCCGCTTGATCTGATCGAGCAGGGAGGCCTTGGACGAGCCTCCCGCGGTCGCGCGACGCTCGATCGATTGGGACCACCCACCCACCGACCGCAGTATCGCAGGGAGCGCCGGGTGAATCGAAGCGGCCGCACTATCCGGCAGCCGGGTGAGAGGGACGTCGAGCGCCTCGGCGGCCCTCACCACTTTGCCCGCCAGAGCGTGTGCTTCGCGAAAGGGCACGCCCCTCAGCACCATCGCGTCCGCCACGTCCGTCGAGAGGAGCACCTGCTCCAGCGCGCCCTCCATGCGCTCAGGCACGGGCTCCATGGTCTCCACCACCCCCCGCATCACCGGCAGCACTAGGCGCACGTTGTCTACGGCGTCGAACACCAACGCCTTGTCCTCCTGGAGGTCCTTTGAGTAACCCGCCGGCAGACCGTGGAGCAAGCCCATGAGACCGGTCAAGTCGCCCAACAGCCGCGCGGCCTTGCCCCTCGCGAGCTCGAGCGCGTCCGGATTGCGCTTTTGCGGTAGCAGGCTGGATCCCGTGCAGTACTGATCGGCCAACCGAATGAAGCCGTATTCGGACGAGGCATACGTAATGAGCTCTCCTGCAAGCCGCGATAGATGGGTGGCCAGCAGGCTCAGGTCGAACACGGTCTCCAGCGCGAAGTCGCGGTCACCGGTCGCGTCGAGGGCGTTGGGAGACAGCCGACGGAACCCCAGAGCATCCCGCAGGAACTCTCGATCCACCACCACGGCAGAGCCGGCCAAGGCACCCGATCCCAGGGGTAGCTCGCTCGCGCGCTCGAGGGCGGCCACGATACGCCCGCGGTCGCGGGCCAAGGGCCACGCGTGAGCCAGGAGCACGTGGGCCCAGCGAATAGGCTGGGCCGGCTGCTGGTGCGTGTAGCCGGGAAGAACCAGGTCGAGACCGTCGCGCGCGCGGGCCACCAGTGCGCGACCGAGCGCCTGGAGGTCCCGATCCACCAGCGGAAGCTCCTCCATACACCACAGCCGTAGATCCGTCGCAACCTGATCATTGCGGGAGCGGCCCGTGTTCAGCTTGCCCGCGAGATCACCAACTTCCTCATAGAGCAATCTCTCGATCAACGAGTGTATGTCCTCGTCATCCGCTCCCCTGGCCGCACCCCCGGCCAGCCTGTTCGCCACCATGTCGAGGCCGCCGACGAGCTTAGCTTCCTCATCCGAGCCCAGAACACCCGCAGACCCGAGCGCCGCCACCCACGCCTTGGCCGCCCGCACATCGTGCGGCCACAGCCGATGGTCCACGGCGAGACTCCCGTTCAACTCCACGAGAGCCGGAGCGGGTTCGGCCGCGAACCGTCCGCCCCACATCTGCGCCATGTTGTCTCTCGGACCGGACTGCCGATCGGCCACGGCCGGGGCCTCCTCTCTGCTCCACAGCATCGCTAGGTCATCTCCGAGGGAACTTGGGCCCGCCCCCCCACCAGCCCTCCGATTCGAATGGGTAACCCGAATAGCCTAATGAAGCCTTTCGCGTCGGCCTGATCGTAAACCGCGTCGGCATTGAAGGTTGCGTACTCCTCCTGGTGAAGCGAGAACGGGCTTCGTCGCGACAAGACCGCTACCGAGCCCTTGAAGAGCCGAACCCGCACGACACCCGTGACCTTCCGCTGTGTTACCGCCACCAACCCATCCAGCGCTTCGCGCTCTTCGGTCCACCACCGGCCTTCGTAAACAAGGTCGGCGTACCGAAACGCCAACAGGTCCTTGAGCTCTAGGGTGCGCCGGTCGAGCACCAGCTGCTCGAGCTCCCTGTGCGCTGTGCGCAGCACAGTGCCGCCGGGGGTCTCATAGATCCCGCGCGACTTCATTCCCACGATGCGATCCTCCACCACATCAGCTCGTCCCACACCGTGGCGTGCGGCCACCTCGTTGAGCTGTTCGATGATTTCGCGCGGACCGAGGGGCACCGCATCGAGCTCCGTGGGAACACCCTCCTCGAACCCTATGCTCACCTCCTCGCCCGTGTCCGGAGCAGCCGCGGGATCGGCCGTCAACAGATACAGGTCCGCTGGCGCTTCCTGTGAGGGATCCTCGATCACACCGCCCTCATGGGAGCAGTGCCAGAGATTCGCGTCACGCGAATACGCCGCCTCGGGTGCCGCCTCGTACGGTATGCCGCGCCGTTCGAGATACGCCAGAAGATCCTCCCGGCCCTTGAAAGCCCACTCGCGCCACGGGGCGATCACGTCGAGCTCGGGCGCCAGGGCCTGGAAGGTCAGCTCGAAGCGTACCTGGTCATTGCCCTTGCCAGTGCAGCCGTGCGCCAGAGCCCCAGCGCCGACCTCCCGGGCATAGGTCGCCTGCCCGGCCGCGACAACCGGCCGCGCCATCGCCGTACCGAGTAAGTAACTTCTCGCATACACGGCGCCGGCCTTGAGCGTGGGAAGAATCACCTCCTCCACGAACCGATCCCGGAGATCCTCCACAACGGAGCCGGTGGCACCCGCCCGCCTCGCCCTGAGCTCGAGGCCGAGCAGATCTTCGCGCGGCTGTCCGACGTCCGCCGTATAGCACAATACCGGTGCGTCATAGTTCTCCTGGAGCCACGGCACGATGGCCGAGGTATCGAGTCCCCCACTGTACGCCAGGACGATTGGAGCGTTCACGGCAGTCTCGTATGATTATTCGGGAACATGTAACTTTATACACCCGCCGTCGGAAAGCAACCCCGGGGGTCAAGCGCCGGTGCCCGAGCCGTGGGCTAGAGCCCCGCGAGGCGGCTGAGGCGGTTCGCGACCACGCGGCGAGCCTTGTCAGACCGCGTAATGAGAAGGAGTGTGTCGTCTCCGGCGATGGTGCCCACCACCTCCCTCCACCGCATGCGATCCACCGCGCTCCCTAGCGCGTTGGCGCTGCCGGCCGGCGTGCGAACGACCAGGAGGTTTCCCACACCGTCGAGATCGATCAGGAGATTCGGCAGCAGATCTTCCAGCCGGGGCTGAATGGTGTCCACGTCGGGCGGGACCCTGTAGTACGTGGCTCCGGCAGCTGGATCGCCTCCTTTCGCGAGACCCAGCTCGCGAATGTCGCGCGAAAGCGTGGCCTGAGTCACTTCGATGCCGTCACGTCTGAGGAGCTCCCGCAGCTGCTCCTGCGAATGGACTGCGTCGCGCCTGACTATGCGCAGGATCGCCTCGTGCCGTTTGGCCTTCATGGTCAGGAACAATAATGCACAAGCCGGCCACCGACGTAAGTCGCGATCACGCCCTTCGCTCCGGCCGCCAGCACGGCGCGCGCCACGCTGCTCGCATCGGCCGCGGACAACGAGTCCGGCCGCACCACGCACAGATCGGCCCACTTACCGTGCTCGATAGTCCCCACAGTGTCCTGCATCCCGAGAGCCCACGCCGCCTCGGCCGTGAGCATACGCATGAGGCGCTCGGGTCCGGCATCACATAGGCTGGTGGCCGCGCGCGCTTCGGCAAACAGATCCAGCGAGTCCACGCTGGCGAGCGAATCGGTTCCGAGGCCCACGCGCAGCCCTGCCCCAAGGAAGCTCGCCAGTGGGGGCGCCCCGTGCCCGTGCCTCGCATTGGACCTCGGGCAACAGGCCACAGCCGTTCCGGTTCGGGCGATCAGCTCGATGTCTCGCTCGTCCGCCTGCGCCAGGTGAATTGCCAGGAGATCAGGGCCCAAGAGACCCAACCGGTAGACGTACTCCACCGGCGACCTCGCGATCTCAGGGGCCGCAATTCCGCGCTCCCTCCACACGAGCGCGAACGGCCCCGCGCCCTCGGTGAGCAGCTCCATCTCCGCCCGGGACTCGGCTACGTGCGCCGCGAGCGGGACTTCTTCCTCACGCGCCCAAGCGATCACCCGGCGGTACAGCTCGGGACTCACAGTGTAGGGAGCATGCGGCGACACTCCGACTGTGACCCCTGGCGCCGCCATGTTGCGCAAGCCCCGGATCGTCTCGCGCACCTCGGCCATCGCCTGAGCCGCGCGGTCCGGCTCAGCAGCAATCGCCTCCTGGTAATAAATCCCACGCCCGCCCAGCTCCGAGAGGGCACTTACAGTGGCTCCCGTGGTTCCCGCATCCGCTACCATCGTGGTACCGGCGCGCCACGCCTCCCTGAGTCCTTCGCGCGCCGCCTCCAGGAAGGCATCGTATTCGGTAGCCTCCTTCGAGGACCGCACCCACCGGATCCACTCGAAGAAATCCTCCGTCCTCGACGAGCCGCCGCGGAGCGAGCTCAACTCGAGATGCGTGTGGCAATTGATTACACCGGGAACGAGTATGGCCTCGCGGTAGTCCGCGTGGGCAGTGCCTCGCGGAGCCGGTACCGCCGACTGCGGCCCGGCTGCTACGATGCGGCCGTCCTCGTCCACCAGCACCGCTCCCTGCTCCACAGGTGCGGAGGACACGGGCCACAGGATCCCTGCGCTCAGCCGCAGGGCGCGTCGTTGTTGCTGTGGCGGGCTCCCGGAACTCAGCGCCACCCCGGGATCTATTGGCCGGGCGGCAGCGGGGCCACGTACCGCAGGCGGTGAACCGGGCAGGGTTCCGTGGGCTCGGTACCGGGGATGAACCACTCCATGTACCGCACCTCGCGCGGGCAGAACGGCGTAGCGCGGTAGCCCGTGATCTTGTCCACCTCATACAGCACCAATCCCTCGGGCTGCTCCCACTCCTCGGGTGCCGGCCGTCGTTCGTACACCTCGTTCATGTACTGCCACCACACCGGCGCCGCGAGCCTCCCCCCCTGGGCGTTGAACATGATCTTGCGAGGCACGTCGAGACCGATCCACACCGCGGTCACGAGCTCGGGCGTGAACCCCACAAACCACACGTCGGTGCCGTCATTAGTGGTGCCCGTCTTGCCGCCCGCGGGATGTGGGAAGCCGCCTCGGGTGCGCACCCCGATCGCCGTGCCGTGGTCAACGACGTCGCGCAGCATGCTCGTCATGATCCAGGTATGCTGCGGATCCATCACGCTGTTGCGCCGCACTTGGGGCTCCCACACGATGGTGCCGCGGGCGTCCTCTACGCGCAGAATGCCGACGGGGCTCACCTGGGTGCCCAGTGTGGCGAACACGGTGTACGCCGACGCCATCTCCAGCGGGATAACCGACGCCGCACCCAGGAACAGGGACGGAAACTCGGGCAGGGGTGTGGAGATACCGAAGCGTTGAGCCTCGCCGATCACCGGACCCACGCCGAGCTCCATGCCCAGGTTCACCGCCACGAGATTGCGCGACAACGTAAGCCCGCGCCTCAGCGTCATCGGACCCAGGAACTTGTCGTCGAAGTTCTGCGGCTCCCAGGGCATCGTGTCGTTCTGCATGATACTGATGGGGGCGTCGTCGATGATGTAGCTGGCCGGCCTGTTGGCGCGGATCGCCGCCGCGTACACGAACGGCTTGAACGTCGAGCCGGCCTGCCGCTCAGCCTGCGTCGCGCGGTTGAACTCCGAGTCGTGGTAGTCTCTGCCACCCACCATTGCGCGGACGTAGCCGCTGTCGGCGTCCAGGGTCACCAAAGCCCCCTGGAGGTACGGGGTCATGCCCTCGGGCACGTCCGGTGCCTCCTCGCCTTCGAGGTACTGCTGGTAGGTGAGGTGTTTGTACGGCCCGAGCTCCCCCGCTTCGATGCGGTCGAGCTGTTGCGTGAGCGCGACCTCCGCCGCCATCTGCATGTCCAGGTCGAGCGTCGTATAGACGCGGTAGCCCTCCTCGTAGATGGCGCTGCCGAACCTCGCGTAGAGCTGGCGCCTCACCCACTCGACGAAGTAGGGCGCCACGTCGGCGAAGTCTTCGCGTGAGCTCAATCGAATGGGATACGACTTCCACAGCTCCGCTTCCTCCGCACCGAGATATCCCTGGTCGCGCATCAGGTTCAGAACCAGGTTGCGGCGGCGCATGGCTCGCGCTGGGTGGCGGCGCGGGTCGTAGTCTCCGGGCCGGTTGTTGATCGCCGCGAGAAGGGCGGCCTCGGCAGGGTTCAGCGACCGGGCAGACTTACCGAAGTATCGCTGCGCGCCGGCTTCCACACCGTACGCGCTCCCTCCTAAGTAGATCTGGTTGAGATACAGCTCCAGAATCCGGTTCTTGCTGTAAGTCTTCTCAAGCTCCAGCGCGACCTGGATCTCACGCAACTTGCGACTGAGCGTCTTGCGCCGCGGCAGCTTTTCGGGAAAGACGTTCCTCGCAAGC
>JBHIEQ010000133.1:0-7689 GCA_046760725.1 Gemmatimonadales bacterium | reverse complement strand
CCAGCCGAGCCGACAGATCCGCGAGCTCGAGCCCGAACCGCACGTCGGGCTTGTCGGTACCGTAGCGTTCGATGACATCCGGATACTTCAGGCGAAGAAACGGAGCAGCGATGCTCTCTCCGGCCTCGTCCCACAGCGCCACAAACACTCGCTCCAGCGTGTCGAACACATCTTCTGCTGTGACGAACGACGCCTCGATATCTATCTGGGTGAACTCGGGCTGCCGATCGGCCCTCAGATCCTCGTCACGGAAGCAGCGCGCCAATTGGAAGTACCGGTCGAAGCCCGCAATCATGAGAATCTGCTTGTAGATCTGAGGCGACTGAGGGAGCGCGTAGAACTGCCCCTTGTGGATCCTCGAGGGAACGAGGTAGTCACGCGCTCCCTCGGGCGTGGGCTTGGTCAGGATCGGCGTTTCGATCTCATAGTACCCCAACTCGGTCAGGGTGCTGCGCGCTCTCTGCAACAGGCGATGCCTGAGGGCGATATTCCTCTGCAGCTCCGCGCGCCTCAGGTCGAGTAGACGGTACTTGAGCCGCAGCTCCTCGGCGGGCAGTTCTTCTCCCTTCGAGCGCCACACCGGAATCGGCAATTCGGGATCCGCCGGCCCCACTACGGTGAGCTTGTCGGCTCGAACCTCCACCATGCCGGTGGGCATACCTGGGTTGCGAGCTTCGGCTGGCCGCTCGGTCACGATTCCCTCGACCAGTACGACCGACTCCATCGTGAGTTGAGCGGCCATCTCCATCACCTCTGTGGGTGTCCAGTCGGGGCCGAGCGACACCTGCACCAACCCATCGCGATCCCGTAGGTCGATGAAGAGGAGACCGCCCAGGTCGCGCCGGCGGTGCACCCAGCCGCCGAGCCGCACGCGCGTGCCGACGTGGTCGGGACGCACAGCGCCCGAGCGGTGCGTTCGCATCGTAGTGGAGGTCATTCGCTCCCGGGATCAGGTGCGCGCGTTATCGCTGCTCCAGAACGCTCGCTTGCCGGTGGGAAAACCCGCGCGCCGACGGCGCGGACGATGGCATGCAGATGATGGCTGAAGATCCGCCCAAATGTCACCCAAGTGCTGTTGCAGGTTGAACATAATGGCCGCCCGGAGAGCCAGCAAGCCGCTTGACACACCCGGTCCGGCCGTCGAAGCTTGGGCGGTGCGCTCGCTCATGCTGGCTGCGCTCGCCTCAGGCGCAGCAGTGGCCCCTGCGGCCCCCCTCGCGGCCCAGGCTCCGCAGGCAGCCGACCTCTGGCGCGTCGCCGCCGCCACCCTAGTGGTACCCGCGGCGCTGGAGCAGGGCCCCACCGGCGGGTTCTGGAACCCTGCAGCGCGGCAGGACGGCGTGCTCGCTGCGGGGTTGGAGGTCGTCGAGACATCCGACATCATAGGCCTCTCGGGCCTCATCGCAGGTGCGAGCTACGCTGCGGGCCCCGGCCGACTGGGCATTGAGCTTGCGCGCGTCGAGGTGCGGGATCTAGTGCGCACCGCGGGCTCGCCCTCGAGCCAGATCGGCTCGATACCCGTATATGAACAGTTCGTGGGAATCAACGCACAGCTGTCGCGCGGCCGGGCGACGGTCGCCGCCAGCGCCCGGCTGCACGACTCGCGGTTCGACGTGATTGACGAGCAAGGTGTCACGGTGGACATCGGCGTGGCGCTCGCACCGCTCTCGCGTCTTCGGCTGGCGGGTGCCACGCACTTCATGCCGTTCGACCTGAAAGACCGTGCAACCACCGATTACTACGGAGCGGCCGAGTATGCCGTGCTCGGGGCCATACCCATGCTCGGAACGAGCGCGGAGCTGCTCGCGCGTTACGGCGTCACCCGGCGCTCTTCGGGAGACGTGGAGCATTCGGTCGGCCTGGGAGGAGCGCTGAACGACCGACTCAGCATCGAGGGAGCCCTTATGGGGGAGTCGGCGTACGGGCAGCGGTCCTGGCGGCCCGCCCTGGGGATCACGTTCCGCGTCGGGCGCTACACCATAGGGCTCGCGCGGAGCGAGGGCTTGAACGATCTGGGAGCTGCCTACCGGGTGGGATTGGACGTGGAGCTCACCAGGTGAATCTGCTGGACGTGATCCCGGGCGACGCCGCTCGCACCGTGGATGAGTGGGTTCGTGCTCGAGGCGAGCCCCCATATCGGGCCCGCCAGATCGTCGGGCGCCTGTGGCAGCGCCCCGTCCGGGACTGGGATGAGGCCGGCGAGCTACCGCGACCGATGCGAGCGGCACTGGCGGGTGAGTTCCCCCTCGCGCAACCCCGTCTCGTGAGGAGACAGCTCTCGCTGGACGGCACCCGGAAGTCGCTCTGGGAGTTTTCCGACGGGGCAAGGATCGAGTCGGTGCTCATTCCGGAGGGCCGGCGACGCACCCTGTGCATCTCCTCGCAGTCGGGATGCGCGTACGCCTGCGCATTCTGCGCGACCGGCAGGATGGGATTCGAGCGGCACCTCGCGCCGTGGGAGATCGCGGCCCAGGTGCGCGAGATTCGGCTCGCCCGAGAGCCGGGACCCACGCACGTAGTGTTCATGGGGATGGGCGAGCCCCTGCACAACTGGCGCTCGGTGAAGTCGGCCTTGACTATCCTGAACGACCCTAAGGGCCTCGGCATCGGAGCTCGTCGCATCACTGTCAGTACGGTGGGCATCGTGCCGCCCCTATTGGAGCTGGCCGCCTGCCCCGAGCAGTTCCGTCTGGCCCTCTCGCTCCACGCCCCGACAAGCGAGAAGCGGGCGGTTCTCATGCCGGTGGAGAAGAAATACCCCCTCGAAGAAGTCGTTGAGGCGCTCGGTCGCTTCACGAAGCGGGTGACGCTCGAATACGTGATGATCGCGGGGGTGAACGACGCTCCGGAGGATGCCGTGGCGCTTGCCGGGTTGGCTCGTCCCCTCGGAGCCCTGATCAACTTGTTGCCGCTGCATCCCGGAGGCGCGCCCGAGCTCCGTCCTTGCCCACCTCACGAGATGCGGCGTTTTGCGCGTCACTTGCGCCGGCTCCGTGCGAGGGTCACGCTGCGCAAGAGCCGGGGCCTTGATATCGGTGCCGCTTGCGGCCAGCTAAGGGCGGAGGTGCAGCGAGCGCGCGGCGTCCGTGCCCAGGAGCACGCTCACATCGAGTAGCAGCCGATCGTCCGGATCGACCACGACAGATCCCACGCCCAAGACATCGCGCACGCGTACGGCGCGCGTCGTGTCACCTCGCCGCACGACCACCAGCGTCGTATCCCGAGGGGTGCCGCGCGCCGTGCCGAAGTGAACGACGTCGATCCCGTGGCGTCTCAGGAGCCGGGTGGTCTCGCGGGCCAGCCCGTCAAAGTGAGTGGCGTTCAGAACTTCCACCGTCACCCGTTCGCCCTCCCCGGGGATCGGCAGCTCTCCGGGTCCTCGGGGCTCCCGCAGGAAGACCCACCAGGCTGCACCCGCCAGGGCCGCGACTCCGACGATTAGCGTAGTTATCCGGCGCACGCGAGCGACTCTCGGAACTCCAGGCTGATCGGGAGGGGCTCGCGGCCGCGCTCTCGCAGCACATCGAGTCTCAGATTGGTGACAGCACACAGCACGCGGTCGCGCTCGCGGGGGACCGCTGCTACGAGGGCGTCGCGATCCGGGAGCTCGAAGTCCCGACCAGGCTCGAGGTAGTCCGCCAGGTACAGCATCCTTCCCACGTCGTCCCAGCCGGCGTATCCGACTGAATGGTATCGCACCGCGTCCAGGACTCCCCGATCCCGCTCTCCCTCCCGGGCGGCCATCTCGGCTGCCGCCGGGCCGTGGCGCAATGCGTCGATGCCCCATGCTTCGGGAGCCAGCTCCTCGAGCAGATCGCGCGGTGCGTCTTTCATCGCGTCGTGCAGTGCCGCGGCCCGAAGCCAGCGATCGCGCTCCCGCGGGGCCGCCCCCATCGCCTCCGCCCAGCGCCACAAGATGATCGCCGCGCGCTGGGCGTGGGCCCTGCGGGCGGGACTCATGTGGGCCCAGGCGGGGATCTCGATCACGTCAGGGCTGGAGTCGCGGGTCTCCCTCCGTGCCCTGCCCCAAGACGATGTTGTCTATGAGTCGTGTCGCTCCGATGTGCGCCGCTACAGCGACAATCGTATCGGCGTCCACGACGCTCACGGGGCTGAGGGACACCGGATCGACGGCATCCACATACTCGACGCGAAACAGAGGCTCCCGCGAGATCTCCTCACGCACGATGCCGGTCACCCGCTCGGCGCTCCGCTCACCTTCCTCAAACGCGCGGTGCGCGCTCTCGAGGCCGCGTGAGATCGCGGGTGCCATCAGTCGCTCTTCCTCGCTCAGGTAGGCATTGCGCGAGCTCAGGGCCAAGCCGTCCGGTTCCCGCACCGTGGGGGCCACTTCTATCGCGACCGGGAAGTCGAGCTCCGAGACCATGCGCCGGATGATGATCGCCTGTTGGGCGTCCTTTCGTCCGAACACGGCTACGTCCGGCTCCACCATGTGAAGGAGTTTAGCGACAACCGTGAGCACTCCCTCGAAGTGCCCAGGGCGCCGCGGTCCGCACAGGTGGGCTGCAAGGGAGCCGGGGGTCACCCGCACCGCCGGCGTTGCCGGGTACATCACCTGGTTGGAGGGGACGAACAGGCAGTCAACTCCTCGCTCCAGCGCCAGCTCACGGTCGCGTTCCGGATCGCGCGGGTAGCGGTCGAAGTCTTCATGCGGGCCGAACTGGAGGGGGTTCACGAACACGCTGACCACGACTGCCTGCGCGAGAGCGTGTGCCCGTTCCACGAGGCTCAGGTGGCCCTCATGCAGATACCCCATGGTGGGCACCAGTGCGACCCTGGTACCTGCGGTGCGCCGATCTCTCGACCAGCGTCGCATCTGCTCCGGATCGGAGATCTCGATCACGCTTCGTAGCTATGGTCCGGGTCGGGATACCGTCCCGAGCGCACGTCCTCCCCGAACGAGCGTACCGCTTTGCGCACTTCTTCCGCCAGCTCCGCGTAGCGCTTGAGGAACTTGGGCTCGAAGCCCTCGTTGAGCCCGAGCATGTCGTGCAGCACGAGCACTTGTCCGTCGCACATCGGCCCCGAGCCGATACCGATGGTCGGGATCGTCACGCTTTCCGTGACACGCCGCGCGACGTCCGTGGGCATGAGCTCGAGCACCAATGAAAAGATCCCGGCCTCTTCGAGCGCCCGGGCATCCGCCACTATCTTGTCGGCCGATCCTTCGTCGCGCCCCTGCACGCGGTACCCACCGAGCGCGTGAACCGACTGTGGCGTGAACCCGAGGTGGCCCATCACGGGTATCCCAATCTCGACGAGAGCGCGCGCCGTGGGAACAGTGGCCGCCCCGCCCTCCAGCTTGACGCCATGCACGCCGCTTTCCTTGAGCACCCGCCCCGCGTTACGCTTCGCATCCTCAATGCTCACTTGGTAGCTCATGAAGGGCATGTCCAGCACGACGAGCGCCCGCTCGACCCCGCGACGCGTGATGCGCGCGTGGTAGATCATCTGTTCCAGCGTGGCGGAGAGGGTCGTCTCCTCGCCGCAAAGCACGGTGTTCACCGAGTCGCCCACCAGCACGACGTCCACGCCCGCCCGGTCGACCAGGCCGGCGAACAGCGCGTCGTACGCCGTGAGCATCACGATCTTCTGGCCACGCTCCTTCATGCGGCGGAGCCCGTGGGTCGTCACCGGCCGGACCTTATTGGGCATGCGACTCCAGCTCGGCGATCCCTCTCTGCCAGAACGGGCGGCGTGCCAACTCAGGATGCGGGATCTCGAGGTCGGGCTGGTGCACGCTCAATTCTCCGTAGCGCACGATGTCGAGGTCCAACGTGCGGGGCCCCCAGCGCTGGCTACGTGCGCGGCCAGCGCGACGTTCGATGTCCCCGCACGCGGCCAGCAGCGCCGCTGGCGCGAGCGACGTCTCCAGCAGCACCATCTGATTCAGATACGGACCCTGCTCCACGGGCCCCAGCGGCGCCGTCTCCTCAATAGCGCTTGCCGCCATCACACGCGTCTCGGGAAGCGCTGCGAGCTCGGCCCGGCCGAATGCGAGCATCGCTTCCCGGTCACCGAGATTCGAGCCCAGCGCCACGAACGCCAGCTCAGTCCGCCCCACGGCTCCGCTCCAACACCACTTCGACGTGATCGATCGGACCTTCGATCGGAGCATGAGGTTTGCGCGCCGCTACCCGAACTCGCTCGACGGCCTCCAGCTCCAGCACGCGGGCGGCGACCTGGGCGCACAGCGCCTCCAGCAGTTTGTGGTGACTGGTCCCGACGGCATCTGAGACGATTGTGTAGAGGTCACGGTAATCGAGGAGGTGCATCGGCGAGTCCGTCTCGCCCACGTCCCGCAGCGAGAGCCACGCGGTGACATCCATCTCCAGTGGTTGTGGCACGTGCTTCTCGTGAGGCAAGAGCCCCACGAGCGTGTGAAAACGCATGCCCTTGAGCGAAATGCAGTCGTTCGCGGTCACGGGCCAATGGTATTGAGGGCTTGCTCGGCTGTCAAAAACCGTCGATCGCCGCCCGTAGCTCCTCCATGAGCTCGCGCGCCGAGTCGAGGCTCTCACCCAGGCGTCGGACCAGGGCGCTTCCGACTACGACACCGTCGGCCACCCGGGCGGCCTGCCGCGCTTGTTCCCCCGTAGCTATTCCGAACCCTACGGCCACCGGCAGCTCGGTCGCCGCACGGACGCGCGCGACCATCCGTTCGATCTCCGGTCCCACGTCCGTCGGAGCGCCCGTCACTCCCAGCCGCGCGATCAAGTAAACGAACCCGCGGGCCCGCCTGAGCCCGGTCTCGAGCCGATCATCGCGAGTGGTCGGCGCCACCAGAGGAATGAGGGGAATGGACGACGACGCAATCGTCTGCTCGATATCCGGGTCCTCTCCCGGCGGGAGGTCGGTGAGCAGCAGCCCCCCGACGCGCGCTTTCTCTGCGTCGTCGAGAAACCGCGAGAGCCCGTACGCCAGAACGGGGTTCAAGTAGCCGAACAGGATGACGGGGACGCGGAGCGATGCCTCCCGAGCCAACTCGATGGCTCCCGCGACGGTCATTCCCCGCTCCAGAGCAACCTCACTGGAGTGCTGGATCGCGGGGCCGTCGGCCAACGGATCGCTGAAGGGGATACCGAGCTCGACCAGATCCGCCCCTGATTGCTGCACCATGTCCAGCGCTGCGAGACTCTGCTCGCGGGTGGGGTAACCGGCCGTCACGTAGGGTATGAGCGCCTTGCGTTCCGCCTCGCGCAGTCTCGCCCAGCTCCGCGAGATCGCCTCGTCAGACAAAGTAGTCGGAGGGCTTGATACCGTACTTGTCCGGATCCGTGACCTTGATGATCGTCCGCTTGAACGACCCGTCTGCGTTCGTCGTGGCCAGATCCACGACTCTGCCGGGCCGCATGATCCCACCATCCGGCGTGCTCACGATTCTCACCAGGGGGCGATGCAGCATACTGCCATCAGGATTCGGCGCGTGCACGAGACCGATCTCGTAACTGTCGAGGATGACACAGGTCCCGACGGGGTACACCCCAATCAGGTTGATGAACGCCTTGACGATCACGGGATCCTGGCCCCGACGCGGGTTCTCCCACAGCTCTTTGAGCACTTCGTCCGGCTGGATGGCCACAGTCTTGTAAACTCGCCTGCTGGTGGCGGCGTCGAATGCATCCGCGCAGGCGATGATCTTCGAGTACACCGACAGCTCCCGCGGCC
>JBHIEQ010000132.1:0-7708 GCA_046760725.1 Gemmatimonadales bacterium | reverse complement strand
GGAATCGTGCAGCTGGAACGAAGACGCCTCCACAGCAACCCAGGTGTAGCGCCGGGCGGCACCCGCCACCCGGCTGAGCGGGAGCCCGATGTTGCCCGCCGCCACCGCCGGGATGCCGCCCGCGGCAAGCAGGTGGGCGGCCAGCGCGGTGGTGGTGGACTTCCCATTCGTGCCCGTGACCACGAGGAGTTTGGCCCCACCGAGGGCCCTCGCACCCAACTCCAGTTCGGCGACCACATCGACCCCGGCCCGTCGGGCCGCCTTCACCACGTCCGCATAGGGCGGCACGCCGGGCGACACTACGACGGCCACGGCTCTTGCGACGCGTTCCAGATCGTGCCGCCCACATTCGGCATGAGCTCCCAGCGCACCGAGCCGCTCGGCCGCTCCGCGCACCTTAGGCGTGTCGGCCACGTCGGACGCGTACACTCGGATTCCCTGCTGCATCAGCCATTCGGTGGCCGCAACCCCGCTCCTACCAAGCCCGACGACCGCCACCTCGCCATCCCGCCACGACTCGGGAATCATCTGATCTTGAGTGTCGCGAGCGCGAGGAGCGCACACAGAATGCCGAGGATCCAGAACCGGGTCACCACACGCGACTCCGGCCATCCGAGCTGCTCGAAATGATGATGCAGGGGCGCCATCCGGAACACGCGATGCTGATCCGCGTACTCGCGACCCCTAGCCCGTTTGCGCCAGCGGTACACGCCCGTCTGGATGAGTACGGATCCCGCTTCAGCGGCGAACACACCGCCGACGATGAGCAGCAGGAACTCGGACTTGAGCAGGATCGCGACGGTACCGAAGGCCCCGCCCATCGCCAAGCTGCCCGTGTCTCCCATGAAGACCTGAGCCGGTTGCGCGTTGTACCACAGGAAACCCAGCGCCGCACCTGCGAGGCTCGCGCAGAACACGGCCAGCTCGCCGGCACCAGCCAGGTAGTACACGCCCAAGTATTCGGACGCATCGACGCGGCCGAATAGATAACTGAACACTGCGAAGGCTCCCGCCGCGACAGCGGCTAGACCCGATGCCAGTCCGTCCAAGCCATCCGTCAAGTTCACCGCGTTGCTCGTACCAGTGAGCACGAGCGTCACGAAGATCACGTACAGCGCGGCCGGCAGCGACACCAGCACGTATTTGAAGAACGGTAGTGTCGTTACGTTGGCGGGCAGGTTGTCCGCCAGAGGGGAGAGCAGCAGGTAGGCGCCGAGCACCACGCCGAACGTCACCTGGCCGATCAGTTTGTAGCGCGCGACCAGGCCGCGGGACTTGCCCTGAACGACCTTCAGGTAGTCGTCGATGAACCCGATGCATCCCATCCACAGGGTCGCGAGAGCTGCGACCAGTACATACCGGGTATCGAGTCGCGCCCACAGCAGCGTTGGAACCAGCACGGCCGCGAGGATGATGATCCCGCCCATCGTCGGGGTGCCGCGCTTGCTCTGATGCGACATGGGGCCCTCCGCCCGCACGACCTGCCCCACGTTCCGCCTCTTCAGTCGGCGAATGACCGCAGGTCCGATGAGAAAAGTCACCAGCATCGCGGTCACTGCCGCGCCGGCTGCGCGAAAGGTGATGTACGTGAACAGGTTGAAGACGATGTGAACTTCGCGCAGCGGCGCAAGAAGGTGGTAGAACACTACAGATCGCCGTCCGGGATCAGATGTGGAATGACACGCTCGAGTCCGACGCCGCGAGAGGCCTTGACGAGGATGAGCTCTCCTCCAGTGAGGCGTCGTGCAAGCTCCCTCCCCAAGGTGTCCGGCTCGCCCGCGGTGAGCAACCGGTCCCCCAACTGTGGTCTGTGACGCTCGAAAGCATCTGCAAACGCGCCCACTGCCGCGACCAGATCGGGCCGCTGTTCCATCACGCGGTCGGCCACTTCGCGGTGCAACGCGTCGCTCACGGGGCCCAACTCGAGCATCGATCCCAGCACCACTATCATCCGCCGGCTGCGGCGCATGACCCGCGCGGTTTCCAGGAGGGCGGCCACCGATGCGGGATTGGCGTTGTAACTATCATCCAGAACAGTTAGGTCCTCGAAGCGGCGCACCTGGCAGCGGCCGGGCGGCAGCTGGACCTTCCCGAGCGCGGCCACGCCCGGGACCACGGGGACACCCAGCTCGATTCCCACCGCGAGCGCGAGCATCGCGTTCTCGACCTGGTGGTGACCGAACACTGGGAGCGTCACGGACTCGCCGCGGAATCTCAGCCAACCCCTGCCATCTTCGCGCACCCCCCAACCGTCCGGTCTCACGTCGGCGCCGGCACCGCATCCGGCAACCACGACCCGCTCGATGTCCCACCGGGAACGTGCTGCGAGCGCCGGGGGCTCGGTCCCCACCACGGCGAGCGAAGCCCCGTCGAGAAGCGCCACCTTCTCTTCGAGCACACCCTCCAGCGACCCGAATCCCTCCGTGTGACCGGTGGACACGTTTGTGATCACCGCCACATCGGGCTCGATGATCTCCCTCAGTCGGCCGATCTCGCCCACCATGTTGGCACCCGCTTCGACCACGAGGGCGTCGGTCTCGCCGGGCGCGCTCAGGATCGTGAGCGGTACTCCCACCAGATTATTCAGGTTGTCGCGGGTGGCGTGCACCTGCCAGCGGGTCCCGAGAACGGCGTCCAACATCTCCTTGGTCGCGGTCTTGCCGTTGGTGCCCGTGACACCCACCACCGGACCCGTTATCTCCCGCCGGCGCTCTCGCGCCAACAGCCCCAGGGCACGCAGCGGGTCGTCCACCTCGAAGGTGATCACACCTTCGAGGGGCGGAGTGCCCCGCCGCACCACAGCGCCCGCGGCCCCTCGCGCTCGCGCCTCTTCGAGAAACTCGTGGCCGTCGAATCTCTCTCCGGCCAGCGCAACGAATAACGCGCCGGGCTCGAGCGTGCGGGTGTCAGTGCTTATGGACGAGAACTCCGCTTCCGCAGTCGCGGTTACGCCCAGCGCTCGGGTCACCCGGCTCGTGGTCCAGCGCTTCACGCGGGAGCCCGTTCGCGCATCGCCTCCTCGACGATCGCCTTCTCGTCGAACGGGAGCCTGTCCACTCCGATCACCTGGTAGGTCTCGTGTCCCTTGCCCGCCAGGAGGAGGCAGTCACCTGGCTCGAGCAGGGCCAGTGCCCTGCGAATGGCCTCGCGCCGGTCCGTGATTCTCAGGTGCTCCCTTCCTCCCATACCTGCCTCCACGTCCGCGATGATCCGCTCCGGATCTTCCGTCCGAGGGTTGTCGCTCGTGGCAATCGCGAGATCGGCGTGTTCCACCGCTATTCCGCCCATGAGAGGCCTCTTGGACCGATCGCGATCGCCTCCGGCTCCGAACAGGACTATGAGCCTACCGCGCCCCACTTGGCGCGCTGCAGCGATGGCTCGCTCGAGGGCGTCCGGCGTGTGCGCGTAATCACGCAGCACCGTGAACGGACTGGTGACGAGCCGCTCCATGCGGCCCGGCACTTGGGGCGCAGTCGGGAGGCGACGAGCCAGCTCCTGCGGAGGGACGCCGAGGGCCCAGGCGGTCGCGGCGGCGGCGAGCGCGTTGCTCACGTTGAAATCGCCCACCAGCCCGAGCCGGGTCGCGACCGTTTCCGGGCCCACGCGCAACTGGAGCTCCCAGCCATCACCCTCGGGGCTCGCAGCCTCGAGCTTCACGTCCGCACTCCCGCCGCGGCCGAAACTCACCTTCCTCGACGCCGGGCGGTAGGGCAAGGCACCCCACGCCGGATCGTCCGCATTCACTATCTCCGCCGATCCCGACCCCAACAGGTCCGACAGCTTGAGCTTTGCCGCCCGATACCGCCCGAGGTCGCCGTGATAGTCCAGATGATCCTGAGTCAGGTTGGTGTACACGGCGGCTCTCAGCTCGACTGCGTAGAGGCGGTCCTGATCGAGGGCATGCGATGAGGCTTCCACGATTGCGGTGCGGGCGCCGCGCCTGCCCAGCTCTGCGAGGACTGCCTGGAGCTCCACGGGCCCCGGTGTCGTGAGTGACCCGACTCCCGCGACCGGCTCTCCGGATCCGTCGATCGCGCCCAGCGTGCCTATGGACGCCACCGAGGCGTCCTCATTCATCAAGTGGCGCACGAGGGCCACCGTCGTGGACTTGCCGTTCGTCCCCGTAACACCGACCAGGAGCAGCCCCCCCGCGGGATTCCCGAACCATTCCCGAGCGGCCAGCGCCGTAGCGCGTCGGGAGTTCTTGACTACTATCTGCGGTAGATCCCCGCCCGTGAGTCTCGTCACGAGTGCCGCGGCCGCCCCCCGACGTCTTGCATCTTCGACGTACGCATGGCCGTCGCGCTCGCTGCCCTCCACAGCGCAGAAGAGCACACCCTGCGCGACCCGGCGCGAGTCCTCGGTAACACCGCTGATCGGCGGTACCTGGCCCTCCACCGACACCAGTTGTCCCGCCCGCTCCAGCGCCTGCAAGATCGCTTTCGAGGAGGTCAAGGCGAGGGAACCTCGTCCACGCCCACGATGGTCACGAGCGCGCCCGGTGCAAGCTCGGTCCCCGCCGGAGGCTCCACGGATCCTACTCTTCCCCAGCCCCGAACTCGCACGTGCAGCCCCGCCTGATGCAGGCGCCGCACCGCCCTCCTGAGCGTGAGACCGACCACGTCGGGAACAGCACTCATGCCGCCCGGCAGGGTGTCCATCGGCCGCGGCCACCGTATGACGTACGGTACCGAGCCTGCACCCACCGCGGCTCGGGTACCTCCAGGTACCCGCGCGCGAGAGAGCCGTGCCCGATCGAGCGCCCCGCTGCGTGCCGCGAGCAGGCGCTCAAGCACCACTCTGGTGAGAGGGGCGGCCGTGAGACGGGCATAGGCGTAATCGGGATCGTCGAGCTTCACGACCATGGCCAGCTGCGGGTCGTCCGCCGGAAAGAGCGACGCGAAGCTCGCGGTATATGACCCCGGTATGTATCCTCCCGGCCCGGCCCGTCTCGCAGTACCGGTCTTTCCGGCCACCTCGTAGCTCGTCAATGCCGCCGTGCTTCCGGTTCCACTGCCGTAGACCACTTCGCGCAGCATGGCCCGGAGCTGCGCGGCCACCGCCGCACTCACGGCCCGCCGCACCGGTTCTGGCCGATGGCGGTACACCATGTCTCCTGCAGCACTCCTGATCTCTCGCACCAGTGTCGGTCGTAGGAGAACCCCGTCGTTCGCGATGGCTGCGTATGCCTGAGCGAGCTGTATGGGGGTGACGGCCAGCTCGTACCCGATCGCGAGGCTCGCGGCGGTCGTGCCCGACCACTGGTCCGGGAGCTTGAGGATCCCCGGAGACTCCGCCGGGAACTCTACCCCTACGGGCGTACCCAAACCGAAGTCGCGCAGCATCGAGTACTGGCTTTCGTGCGTCAGCACTCGGGCGAACTTGACGATGCCGATGTTGCTGGACTGGGCGATCACGTCTTCGAGCGTGAGCCATCCACTCGGGTGATTGTCGTGAATCGTGCGCTCCCCGAGACGGTACTCGCCCTGTTCCGCCCAGATCGTATCCGAGGGACTCGCCAGTCCGGCCGCCAGAAGCGCCGCTGCGGCGAAGATCTTGCCGCTGGATCCCGGTTCGAACACCTCGGTGAACGCACCGGCGGAGCTCGTCCCATCGCGATCGAGCGAGGCTACGGCGAGAAGCTCTCCCGTACGGGGATCGAGAACCACAATGTCTCCCGCCATCGCGCCGAACCGATCGATCGCAGCGGCAAGCGCTTCCTCCACTATTTCCTGGAGTTCGACATCCAGGGTCAGGTAAACGTCCTTGCCGGGCACCGGGAACTGATCCAGGCGCGAGGGCGACTCATAGCGTCTTCCCTGGCGGTCGCGCAGCACGACCGCGCTTCCGTCCACTCCCGAGAGGAGCGTGTCCAGCACTCGCTCGATGCCGCTCGCCGGCAGACCAGGAGCCGCGGGCCGTCCGAGAACCGCTCTGGCAAAATCCGGGTCGGGGTGAAGCCGCATCAGCTCACTCGTGAGATGCACCCCACGCGTGCGACGCAACGGCTGTACCTGTGCGGAGGAGAACGGTCCGTGGAAGTAGGCGTATCCGTCCGCGAGGGCCCGGCGGAACTCCCTCTCCGGCACGCCAATATGCCGCGCGATCTCTCGCACTCGCTGATCGAAGTCGCATTTGGCGGAACCGGGAGAGCACAGCTCGTTGGCCGCGATATCCACGTGGTACGCCTCCTGCGTGAGGGCCAGCGGTACTCCGTTACGGTCGTAGATGGCGCCGCGGCGCGCGGGCAGAGTCACGCGCTCGGTGCGCTGCTCCCTCGCCCGGGCGGCGTATCGCGCTCCCTCGATCAACTGAACGTGGGCGGCGCGTCCCAGCACGACGAGTAGCGCCACTGCGAACGCGATCTCCAGGACGCGCAGTCTCGCGGACTGTCGTGCCACAGCTACCGCCGCTCCGGGGCGGGGCCTTGCATGATTACAATCTCGCTGTCAGCCGGCAGGCGAAGACCCAGCGATCCCGCGCGTGGCACCAGGACCGCACGGCTTTCGTCGGCACGGATGCGCCGCATCAGGGCGGCCCGCTCGGCCTCGAGAACAGAACGTCGAGTGCGCAAGTCCTCGAGCTGTGTCGCCGTTACGTGAGCCGAAGTCCTTCGTGCGACGATCCACACCAGTATGCCCAGGGCGTAAACGAGCCACAGCACGACCCACGAGCGCCCGCGCATCACCGTGCGGCACTTTTGACGAAGCCACGTAGCTTGGCGCTCCGAGCCCGTGGGTTGGCAGCGATTTCCGCCGCGGTCGGGACGACGGGCCTCCGAGGGTCCACCGCGCCCAGGGGCAGCCCGCGGCAGGTACACAGCGGTTGACCCGAAGGACAAACGCAGGAGCGCGCCCAATCGCGGAACTCGCGTTTCACTATGCGATCTTCCCCCGAATGATAACTAATGACCACCAGACGTCCGCCTGGCTGGAGTGCGTCGCGCAGTCTCGGAAGCGCGCACCGCAACTCGTCCAGCTCCCTGTTGACCGCGATCCGAACCGCCTGAAACAGGCGAGCGAACTGAGCCGGGCCTGCTCGGGTCCCAAGTACCTCCCGAATGGCGTCGACGAGGTCGTCGCTCGTGGAAAAGGGCACCTTGGACCGCCGCCGTACCACCGCCCGGGCCAAGCGTTTTGCGTGTCGTTCGTCACCGAAGGCCTCGAACATGCGAGCTAGCTGTTGCGCGGGCAGGTCGTTGAGTAGATCGGCGGCGGTCGGTCCCTCGCGAGTCATCCTCATGTCGAGCGGCGTCCCGGGACGGAAGGAGAATCCGCGTTGCGGGGAGTCCAGCTGGAGAGAAGAGACCCCGAGATCCAGGAGCACCAGCTGTGGGGCGAACCGCATAATCGCGTCGAGAATCGGGCCTTCAGCGAAGCTGCCCCGCAAGAACTCAACGCGTGCGCCTGCCAGCCGTGCGCGCGCGGTGGCGAGTGCCTCTGGGTCGCGGTCGATGGCTAGCAGCATGACGCCCGCGTCGAGCAGGGCGCCGGCATGACCTCCTGCGCCGACCGTGGCGTCCACAGCCCGTTCCACGCCACGCGCGAGTCGCGTGACCTCGTCGAGCAGTACGGGAACGTGGCCGGTGGTCATGACAAGGGAGCCGCGAAAGGAACGGCCCCGCGCGTCGAGCGGGCGGGGCCGGGGCATCCATCCTTCCAGTTGTGAGCGGGGCTGACGGGACTTGAACCCGCGGCCTCCGGTGTGA
>JBHIEQ010000131.1:0-7820 GCA_046760725.1 Gemmatimonadales bacterium | reverse complement strand
TGGCCGCCGCGTACGAGGCACAGCTCAAGTCGCTGGTGCTCCTGAAGAATCAGGACAACGTCCTGCCGCTGCGCCCAACCGCCACGGTGTACATTCCGCGGCGCCACAGATGCCAGGACAGATGCGCAACATGATCCGCACCGCGGGTCGGCAACCGCTCGGCCTGATGCTAGCTCTCGCCGCCGTGATCCCATGCACGTCGGCCACCACGCCTCTGGCAGGGCAGGACGGCCGACTCCGCACCGAGTGGGCGTTCCTAGCCCGTTACCGCGAAGCGATGGCTCGGTTCGGCCCGCCCGACGGCGTGGATCCGAACGAGGCGGGCTATCAGCTGATGGCGCCGGGGCAACGTACGGTCGGCCAGTCCTTCGAGACCATCCGCAGTATGCTCGCGACGGTCGAGATCGCGTCCGGCCGGATTGACACCGTCTACAGCGAGGACCGGCACTTCGAGGCGCCGAACTGGTCACCGGACGGGCGGTACTTCATCGTGAACAGTGGGGGGCGGCTCTACCGTCTTCCGGCCGACGGCGTCGGCGGGCTCGACGAGATCCCCACCGGCTTCGCCACGCGGCTCAACAACGATCACGGCATCTCCCCCGACGGCGGGAGCCTGGTGATCAGCCACGCGGCCGAGGAGCACATCACCGACCCGGAGCAGGCCTGGCTCGCGTCGAGCATCTACCTTCTCCCGATCGAAGGCAGCGCGACGCCGAGGAAGGTCACGACGAAGGCGCCCAGCTTCTGGCACGGGTGGTCTCCCGACGGAACGACGCTGGTGTACACTGCGCTAAGGGACGGTGAGTGGGACGTCTACGCGATCCAGGTGAGTGGCGGAGCGGAGCGGCGCCTGACCATCTGTCCCGGCCTCGACGACGGCCCCGAGTACGCGCCCGACGGAGCGTTCATCTACTACAACTCGTTCTGCAGCGGCTCGATGGAGATCTGGCGGATGCGCCCGGACGGCAGCGAGCCCGAGCAGCTCACCGACGACGCCTACTCGAACTGGTTTCCGCACCCGTCGCCCGACGGGCGCTGGGTGGCGTTCCTCGCTTACCTGGAAGACCAGGGCGAGGCACATCCCTTCGGCCGGCAAGTCAAGCTGCGGCTCCTGGACGTGCGCGATGGGTCGATACGCGATCTGACGGCGCCCTTCTTCGGGGGACAGGGCACCCTCAACGTGCCCTCCTGGTCACCCGACAGTCGCCGGGTGGCGTTCGTGGTGTATGAGCAGCGGTAGAGGGGCTCAGCGAACGGCCGCGGCCGTCAGCCGGTCGAGCACCTGAGCGTTCAGGAGTCCCTCGTTCGACTTCAGCAGCGGCGGGGTTCCGTGCAGGATCGCCGTCGAGAGGTCGTCGATCTCCATCCGAAACGTGTTCACCGGCTCGAATTCCGTGACTTGCTCGGCGTCGCCGGTCCTGACGACGAGGCGCGGCGGACCGAGCCACGTGACGAACGGGTCGCTGAGCTCGATCACGCCGTCGGTGCCGATGAGCACCGCCCGCTGATGGAGGCCGCCTCTGAAACTGCATGAAACGCACGCCCGCTTCCCGGACTCGTACGCCAGGACGCCGTGGTGGCTCATGTCAACGCCGTGCGTCGGATCGATGTCCGCCCACGCGTGGACCTCCCGCGGCGCGTCTCCCAGGAAGAGCCTCACGAAGTTCACGCAGTAGCACCCGAGGTCGAGCAGCGAACCGCCGCCCCATTCCGGACGCAGGCGAACGTCGTTCGCTGTCGTAAGGTGCACGCTGAAGGAGGCCTCCACGGCCTTCAACTCGCCGATGACGCCCTCCCGTACCAGCTCCTGCGCCCTGGCGATCTGCGGATGGTGCCGGTACATGAAGGCTTCCACCAGAAGTCTGTCGGCGGCCTCGGCGGCCGCCACCATCTCCTCGCACTCATCGGCCGTGCGTCCGAGGGGCTTCTCGCACAGTACGTGCTTCCCCCAGCGAAGTGCCTCGAGCACCAGATCCCTATGCAGTCCGTTGTGGGTGGCGATGTAGACCGCGTCGACGTCCGGATCCCTCAGGAGGGCCGAGTAGGAGTCGTATGCCCGGTGAGGACCGAGGGCCTCAGCGCGGCGCAGTTCCCTGCTGGCCGCCGCCTGGAGCACCGCGTGCTTCGTGCTCTCCAGCGCCGGCCCAAACTGTTCCCGCGTGATCCGGCCCACGCCGACGATGCCGAAGCGTACCTTGCGTGTTCTCACGAACGCCGTCTCAGCGTTACGGCGGTGTGGATGGAGGGTGATTCACCATGCGACCCTTGCGTTTGTTTCCTTTTCCACCTGTACTACATCGACCGCTGCTGATACGTTGTAGCCGATGAGCAAAGTCGGATTCTGTTGTTGTCTGCTGGCAACTGTAGGGGTTCTGCCTACGCATGCCGGTCTCGCCCAGGACAGCGAGCGCCCACTGCGAATCATCGTCTTTGGCGCGCACCCGGATGATCCCGACAAGGTCGGTGGCACCATGGCCAAGTTCGTTGAGGCGGGTCATCTGGTCCGACTTGTTTCCTTGACCAACGGGAACGCGGGCCATTTCGAGATGGGCGGGGGCCCGCTCGCTCAGCGACGTTACAGGGAGGCCCAGTGTGCGGGCCGGGCCATCGGGGCCGAGTACATCGTCCTCGACAACGACGACGGCAAGCTCATGCCCACGCTGGAGAATCGGGAGGAAGTGATCCGTCAGATTCGCGAGTTCCGGGCGGACATCGTCATCAGCCACCGTCCCAACGATTACCATCCGGATCACCGCAATACGGGGCTCTTGGTGCGGGATGCGGCCTACATGGTTACCGTGCCGAACATTGTGTCCTCGGTTCCCCACCTCAGGAAGAATCCCGTCTTCATGTACATGTCTGACAGGTTCACGCAACCGTCTCCCTTTGTTCCGGACATCGCCGTGGCGATCGACGATGTCATCGAAAAGAAGATCGATATGTACCATTGCCATGAATCGCAGATGTATGAATGGCTGCCCTACAACCAAGGGGTTCTCGACTCGGTGCCAAGTGATCCATCGGAGCGGCGCGAGTGGCTCGCCGAGACTCGAGGATTCAGATCGTCCCGACCCGGCGAGACCTATCGAGAGCTGCTGATCCAACTGTACGGACCCGAGGAGGGGACCCGGGTGAGGCAGGCGGAAGCGTTTCAGGTTTCCGAGTACGGCTCACAGCCCTCTCTCGAGGAACTGAAGAGGCTCTTCCCGTTTTTCGACCGATCGGCCTCCCCGCGCACTGGATCGCGCCTCCCCTAGTTGCCGAACCACGCCATCCACAAGATCGCGCCCGCCGTGCCGTCCATGGTGGGCTCGTTCGTCGAGTAGTCTCCGATGTCGTCATGATACACCACGTAGGGGTTCTGGAACTCGGCGAACTCGTCGGGTTCGTGAAGCGTGACTCCGAGCAAACTCGAGTAGATCGACCTGAGCACCGGACCATCGACGAGCCCACCCGGGACCTCCCGCCGCGTGAGCGCCCAGACGGAGGTGTGGACGTCCTCAGGGCGTTCACCGTCGCGCGGGATCCCTGTGAACATCGACGTGCCCCAGGGATTGCGTCCCAACAGCCAGTCGCGTTGCCGCAGCATGAAGTCGTGATACCGTCTATCACCCGTCATCTGCTCATACAACAGGATCTGGGTGATCAGCGCGCTGGTCAGGTTGTTCGAGCACCAGATGAACGGCACACCGATACCGTACGGATTGGTCCGGGCCCGTTCCATGGTCCGTTCGATGCCGTCGCGATAATAGCCGGCGAGCGTGTCTTGAAGAGCGGCATCTACGAGCGGATACAGCGCGAAATGTCCGACGTTGACGAACGGATAGTACTCATAGTGTTCTGCCGTATCCCGCTGCATCCACGAGGTCGCCGCCGCCATGCGTGCATAACGAATGGCGTCTTGTAGGTATGCGGGCTCGCCGGTGGCCTTGAACAGCTCCGCGGCGCCCCACTCCATGTCGTCGGCCCAGGTCCGTTCACTGTATCGGTAGGGTGCGCCGTACGAGTTGCCCTGCTGATAGCCTTCGTTGCGCCGGCCCATGGCGTAGACCTCGCGCCCGGCCCGTAAGCTCTTGAGGGCAAACGTCGAGTCGAGGCCTTCGGCGACCCAGACCCGATAGGCCATCGCCATGGCCGCGGCGAAGCGACCGGCCAGGTTCGCAATTCCCGTCGCCTCGCTCTGGTATTCCCCCAACCCTTGCGGACTTCCGGTCGCGAAATAGGCAGGGCGGTAGCTGTTCGGACCCCAGCCGTAATCGGAGCCGTCCTCGTCCGGCATTTTCCATCCAACGTGGTCGCGATCATCCGCGACCTGATGAATCAACTGGTTGGGCCCCGGATGCAGCTTGTGCAGCCAATCGAGCCCCCACTTCGCCTCATCCAGCACGTCGGGGATCCCGTTCGGACCAGGTTGGCCGAGGCGGTTGGTGCCGTCGCCAAACCGATCTCCGGCGAGCTCATACGCCAGAAGCATGCGGGCGGTGGCGTTGCTGCCCGTGATCAGGTACTTGAGCTGGTCTCCGGCATCGTGCCAGCCACCCGAGACATCGACGAAGGTGGAGTCCGGCATGGGACCGTAGAAACTCCGGCCATCGCGCTGGTGGCCGACCCTATCGAGGAATGGATTGTACCCGCACCGCTGCTGTCGCATGAATCCGAGCAAGTCCTCGTGTGCCTTGCCATAGGCCGCTCGCCCAATCCCGAACGTCGGCGTGCGATCGTCGCCCACCCGCAGGTAGTAGCGCCCCGGCACACTGAAGGCCGAGAAGTCCGCTTCGTAGTAGTGTGCGAACGTGCCCCAGCCTTCGGCTCCCGATGGTTGCAGCGTGCCGGTGAAGACCACCTCCCCCGTCGCACCATCCACGAGGTGAAACTCGCCCTCGACCGCTCGATGGGAGAACGCCACGGCGACCTTGCTGTCATCCTCGAGGTAGCCCAGGAGATTGACGCGGAGGTGAACCGCGCTCGAGTCAACAGGCACCACCGGCCCTTGCTCAGCGCTGCGGTCCGGCACTCCCGAACGGCATCCCAATGCAGTGGTCGTCACCAGGGCGATGATGATCGAACGCCAAGTCCAGACCCTCTGATCCGTGGAAGTGTTCACTGTGCTCCCCGGCAGTACTGGGTGCGCTGCAGACGGTGCCCTTCTCCATCCAGGTAGCACGACCCGGACCGGGCGCGCAAGTGGCGCGCGCTCTGGCAACTCGCCGCTCGGCCCGCACATTGGCCACGAACCCCGGAGGACACATGCGCCTGATACGAGCCACGGCGACACTGCTCCTGCTCTCGACATCGTTGCTCGCGCAGGGTGTCACGGTACCGTCCGCGGCCAACCTGGATGCCCGGGAATGGTTCCAAGACGCCAAGTTCCGCTTGTTCATCCATTGGGGCATCTCCGCCTTGCTGATGGACGGTGAGTGGGTCATGGAGAGGCGTGGGGATTCCGCATCACCGACGACAACGTCAAGTCCGTGCCCGAGCTAGTTCGGATGCTCGTCGAGGCGACAGGGCGCAACGCCAACCTGCGCCTCGGGGTCACACCGCGTCAAATCCCGCCGTCCCGACTTCCGAGGCTTCGCGAACGGGGGCCGCGAGCCGAAGGGTCACCTGCGTCGCTACTCGCCGAACCGCAGGATCCCAAAGCGGTGGAACTCGTGGAACGTGGTCTCAACGCGGGCCCAGTACCAGGCGGTAGGAGTCTCGCCGTCGTGATCGACACGATAGAAATTCGCGCGCCAGAGGGCGCCGGGCTGCGGAGGAACGCCCTGCAGCGGCTCTAAGAGGGTCCACGGGATGAACACTTCCGCCCGCCAGCCCGTGATCGTCGCCCCGGATTCGCGCGGCCCACCGAGCGCGGCCGTAGCTCGGCGCGTGCGACGCTCCCCGTCGTAGTGCCACGGCCGCCAACCGAGGAACTCCCCATCGAAGTTCGGGACGAGAATGGGCAGCTCGTAGCCGAGCGGAGAGATCTCGTACTCGAAGTACACGGGGTAGTCCTCGTCGGTCCACAAGAACACCTCGAAGACATCCTCGTTCCAGAGATCGAGAAAGTCCTCAGTCATGGTGGCCGTGATCCGAGCATCGGAGCCATCCATGAGGACGTAGAGGCCGGTTCCGGAGTAGAGCAGTTTGACACGAGTCTCGTACTCGAGCCCTCCCTCTCCTCGTCGGTGAAGCGGAACCCATTGGGCGCGCTCCCAAGCCGGCGCCGACCCGTCTCCGGTGATTTCGAACTCCTCCGTCGCAGCGACCGTCATCTCCGGGAGCGTTGCCGAAGCGTCGCCTCCCACCGTTCGTGGGCCCCGGCACGCCGTCCCACTCGAGACGCCAACCCAAAGGCATACGGACACGGCTCTTCGCAAGGGCACCGGCAGCACCATTGGATTTCTCCCTCGAAGCAGACGGGATACAGGCCTTATGGAACGCGTGCGTTGGGGTGAAGTCAAGAAGAAGTCGACGGGTCCCCTCCCCTACCGTCATACCGTCTACGGTCCTACCCTCCTACACAAGCGCATCATGAGCCCTATACTCGCGTTCTGGTCCGTGACGGTGGCGGTGGCCGGCTTTCTCTTCGGTTTCGACACGGCCGTCATCTCGGGCGCCGACCAGCCGCTCCAGACACTGTGGCAAACGGGCAACCTGTTCCACGGCATGTTCATCATGTCGGCCGCCCTGTGGGGCACGGTGATCGGGGCCCTCACGGGAAACTGGCCGTGCGAGCGCTACGGCCGGAAGGTCGTCCTCATCACGATCGGCGTGCTGTACCTGACCTCCGCGATCGGGTCGGCCCTCGCTCCGGATCCGTACAGCTTCTCGTTCTGGCGCTTCATCGGCGGCCTCGGCGTCGGTGTGTCGTCCATCGCGGCGCCGGCGTACATCTCCGAGATCGCTCCGGCCACCGTGCGCGGCCGCCTGGTCGCGCTGTACCAGTTCCAGATCGTGTTCGGAATCCTGATGGCGTACGCGTCGAACTTCGTGCTGTCGAGCCTCTTCGGTCTCGACTGGCGCTGGATGCTCGGAGTCGAGAGCGTCCCCGCGTTCATCTACCTGGCGATGGTGACGCGTGTGCCGGAGAGCCCCCGCTGGCTCTTGCTCCACAAGAGCGATGAGACTGAGAGCCGACGCATCCTCGGGATCATCGACAGCGCGTCGGTCGACCGCACGATCTGGGAGATCCGACACGCGCGGCAGGAATTCACCCGGGACAGCTTGTTCGCGCGCGCCTACCTGCGGCCCATCACTCTGGCGTTCCTCGTGGCGGCGTTCAATCAGCTCTCCGGCATCAACTTCGTCATCTACTTCGCGCCACGGATCTTTGGGCTCGCGGGCCTGGACAGCAGCTCGGCGCTCCTGTCCACTGCGGGTATCGGACTGGTGAACCTCGTGATCACGATGCTCGGCCTGTACCTCATCGACATCGCCGGACGGAGGACCCTGCTGTTTGCCGGCTCCATCGGGTACATCGTGTCCCTGGCAGCGGTATCGTGGGCCTTTCACACGGACGCCGGCGGCCTGCCGGTGGTGCTGTTCGTGTTCCTGTTCATCGCCTCGCACGCGCTCGGTCAGGGGGCGGTCATCTGGGTCTATGTCGCCGAGATCTTCCCCAACAACGTGCGGACCAAGGGTCAGTCGCTGGGCAGCGGGACCCACTGGATTTTCGCGGCGATGATCACGCTCCTCATGCCGTACCTGCTCGACCAGTTCGACGGGCAGACGATCTTCGGGTTCTTCACGGCCATGATGGTGCTGCAGCTCCTATTCGTGCTCTTGGTGATGCCCGAGACCAAGGGCAAGAGCCTGGAGTTCCTGGCGGAGCAGCT
>JBHIEQ010000130.1:0-7829 GCA_046760725.1 Gemmatimonadales bacterium | reverse complement strand
GGACGTCGATTTCGAGCCACTGACCCTCGTCGATCTGTTCCGGCGGAGCGCGAGCCGCTTCCGTGACCGGCCCGCCCTGATCTTCCTCAACTGCCGGCTGACATACGGCGAGCTCGAGGATCAGGTGAATCGTTTCGCCGCCGCGGTCGCAGCGATGGGCGTCACAGAGGGCGCGCGTATCGCGATCCAGCTCCCCAATCTGCCGCAGTTCGTGATCGCCTACTACGGGACTCTCACGGCCGGAGCGATCGCGGTGCCCACGAACCCGCTCTACACGCCGCGCGAGATCGAGCATCAGTGGAACGATGCGGGGTGTGAGGTAGTCGTGCTGGCCGACTTCATCTACGAACAGAAGGTCCAGAAGATCTCGCATCGGCTCCCCATCCGGCACTACGTCGTGGCATCGATCCCCGAGTATCTGCGCTTTCCGCTCAATCTCCTTGCGCCTCTCAAGCTCAGGCGGCAGTCTCCGCCGCTCCTCGGTCGCGTGGCGGAGAGCGACAACGTGCACCGTTTCCGCAAGCTCGTGGGGAGCGCGCGGCACCAGCCCCGCGAAGTGCGGGTCGGAATGGACGATGTCTCGACGCTGCTCTACACCGGCGGTACGACGGGCGTCTCCAAGGGGGCGATGCTCACTCATCGCAATCTGTCGTGCAACGTGCAGCAGCTCCTGGCTTGGATACCGCAGGCGGAGCCGGGCAATGAGACGCTTCTGGGCGCGCTCCCGTTCTTTCACTCCTACGGCCTCACGGTGGTGATGAACGCCGCCATCGGGCTCGGCGGAACGGTGGTACTGATTCCCAACCCGCGCGACATCCCGGCCGTCGTGAAGGCCGTGGAGAAGCATCGAATCACGTTGTTCGCGGCCGTGCCTGCCCAGTTCAACGCGATAACCCAGCACCTTGGTATCGAGCGCCGCGATCTTTCGAGCATCAAGTTCTGCAATTCGGGTTCCGCTCCCCTCCCGGTGGACGTGCTGGAGCGGTTCGAGCGGCTCACAGGCTGCAGGATCTCGGAGGGGTTCGGCCTGACCGAGTCGTCACCCGTGACCCATTCGAATCCCTTCTCTGTGCGCAAGGCGGGGAGTATCGGCCTGCCGCTCCCCGGCACCGACTCCAAGGTAGTAGATGGCGAGACGGGTGATCGGGAGCTGCCGCCGGGTGAGGTGGGAGAGTTGATCATTCGAGGGCCACAGATCATGCAAGGGTACTGGAACCGCCGGGAGGAGACGGCAGAAACCGTCCGGGACCGTTGGCTCTACACGGGCGACCTCTGTCGCATCGACGAGGAGGGATTCCACTTCATCGAGGGGCGCAAGAAGGACATGATCTTATGCAGCGGATTCAACGTGTACCCGGACGAGATCGATAGGGTGCTGGCGGCGCACCCGGCGGTGCTGGAGGCGGCGACGATCGGCATCCCCGACGAGAGGCGGGGAGAGACGGTGAAGTCGTTCGTCGTGCTCGAGCCGGGTCATGCCGCGACCGCTGAGGAGATCATCGCCTACTGCCGCGAGAACCTGGCCCCCTACAAGGTGCCGCGGTTCGTCGAGTTCAGAGACTCACTGCCCAAGAGTTCCGTGTTGAAGGTGTTGCGGCGCGAGCTGAGAGAGGAGGAAATGGCGAAGGGGGGGCGATGAAAAGCGATGAGGCGCGATGAACCGTTAGTTGCTCTCTTCCTTGCGTCGCAGAACGCTGTCCGTGGGCGTAAGGTCGTTCACCTTCCATGTGAGAAGGTGATAGACTGTTCCTCCGGAATCGTGCCTTACCCAGAAGCCGGTGGAGGTTGAATCGAACACCAGGTGTGCCAGGGTATCGCCGCCCGCGGTCTCGAGCACGGTGCGGCGATCGGGGTGCGCGAAGTCGATGGAATCAATCTGTTCCGGGGTGGCGAACACCGAGCCGCCGGACGCCGAGAGTCCCTTGTACGCCTCCAGCGTGCGACGCACGCGGGAGGAGTCGGTCGGGCCTCCGTTCTCGAAGTTCCAGAGAGAATCGGCCCTGACCAGCGTGAAACGTCGCGAGCCGCGTGTCACGGTCAGCCGGGCGACGCTGTCGGGCTGGACGTCAACGATCAGCTTATCGCGCCAGTCGGTGACCTGGCGCTCCACGAGGCCGGCGAGCCGGCCTTTCACCAGGAACACCCGGTCGTCACCCTCACGCCTCACGTAGCGCGTCTGGTAGGCGCGCCCACGTTTCCCTACGATGACGTCCGCGAGCGTCTCCTCTCCGCTCCCTACGCTCAGGCGCACGCCAGCCGAGTCAACTACACCCATGCGCGCGTGAGATGAAGGGCTCCTCGCCACGAGCTCTCCTTCGCCGGCCTCGGCGAGCGCCTCGAACAGCGATTCCACCTCGGATTGCGCGGCGTCGAATCCGTTGACAGTCCAACCGTCCGGGGTCCGGTGCAGTTTCACCGTATCGTCGGCGCTCAGGAACTCGATCGCCTCGACCGCTCCCCTGCTGAAGGGCTCGATCACGACCCCCGTCTCGATCTCGTCGCCGCGGCCCGTGACGAGCTCGGCGGCAGCCCAGAGAATCAGCACGACGCCCAGTGCGAAGGCCACGCGGATGAGGGTCTTGGCGCTCATGTGGCGCTCCCCACCCGCGATCTCTCATACTTTCGTGCGATGACGGCGCGCCTTCCGAGAAGCCGCAGCACCGCCGCCAGCACAATCAGAATCGGGACGCCGGCGACGTTGGCATACTTCACGAAGTCGCGCTTGGCGTCACTCTCCCATACGAGAGGCGGAGGTCTCCGGTTCTTGGCTCGTATCGTCATGAGCGCTTCGTCCTGCGCCAGCCAGTCCACCGCGTTGAGGACGAAATTCAGGTTGGGCGAGCCCTGCTCGGCGAAGCGGTCGGTGACGAAGTCGCTGTTGCCCACCACGATCAGGCGTGCCTTCATCTCGCCCACGCTGTCCGCCGCAAGGGGATTCACCTGGACCGCGAGCAGCTCGACACCGAGACTGTCGGTGGGGAACTCCCGCTGCGGAACGATCAGGGCGCGCGCCGTCTCGGCGCCACCCGCCCTGCTGGTTGTGAGGAGCGGGGCCACCGTTCCCGGACGGGCCTCGGCCGTATCCACGCTGCTGGCCCACGGCAGAAAGACGGACTCGATCTCGCGGTTCACCGCCACCTGACGCGTGGATAGCGCCCTGATCCACAGGGGGTAGGGCACGAACACACGCATGCCGCTGTACTGTGTCGGCATGCCCACCTGCTCGTTCGACGCGAGGTCGAAGGCGAGATCGGACTTGATCGACACGCCGTAGGGCGCGAGCAGCTTGTTCCAGGGCATGGGGCGCGCGGTCGCCATGAACTGCTCCTGCTCGATCCTCATCCCGCTCGCCAGAACGAGTGCTCCCCCGCCCCGCCGGAAGAACTCCTCGAAGCGTTGGGTCTGCGAATCGGTGAGCATGAAGGGCGAGCCCGCCAGAACGAGCACGGAGATGGCGGAGTCGATCGGGAGGCTGTCGGCTACGCTCACCGTCCGCACTTCATAGTTCTGCTCGAGCTCGCCCCTCAGGTTGCGATACGTGGCCCCGGGGTCGCGGCTCGTGGACTGTTCCACCAGGCCGACGACCGGCAGCTCCGTCGCCGTGAGAGACCGAACGAACGACGCGATGCGATACTCCAGATCGTCCGTTCGCCCCACGAAGGGAATCGTCTCGGTGCCGTCGGCGTACTGCACTGCGAGCCCAAGGTATCCCTCTTTCACCTGAAACTCGTCCTCACCCACTACGTTGAACTGAATCGGTGGGATGCCGAGGTTGCGGGCTTCCTCTTCGGCGCCATCGTCCTCACCCGGCACGAGCTCGATCACGCGGACGTTTCCGCCGCCTGCGGCGCGGACGTCGCTCAGGAGATCGTCGATATCCCTTTTCGAGATGGCGACCTGGGTCGGTAGCTCCTTCGATGCCACCAGCTTGATCGTGACCAGGTCGTCCAAATCGCGCAGCAGATCCTTGGTGGCGCGCGACAGGGTGTACGAATTGTCGGGGGTGAGATCGAGCCTCCCTCCGATGTGACGCCCGAACAGGTTGACCACCACGATCGCAGCCGCGAGAAGTGCCGTCCCAACCATCAGTCGCCTGAGCGCGTCGCCCCCGTGGGATAGCTTGCGGCTCATCAAGGAAAGAAAAGCGAAAGTGAGAAACAGCGCGGCCAGCGTCACGAAATAGACCGCGTCGCGCAGGTCGATCACACCGCGTGCGATGTTCTGGAAGTGAGACGTCACCCCCAGGCTCTGCGCGATGCCCGCGAGCCACGGCGGCAGCCCCACGATCAGCGGATTCAGCCCGATCAGGATGAGCGGGAACATCACCGCCACCCCGACGATGAACGCCGTGATCTGGTGGCGCGCTATGCTGGAGGTCCAGATACCCACGCCACACAGGCCCACCGCCAGAAGCGCCGATCCCACGTACTGCGCCACCACGACCCCCGCGTGGAGGTCCGCCCCGAGCGAGAGCAGTAACGGGACCGGGATCGTGAGCGCGAGCGCGATCCATAGAAATAGGAGCTGCCCCAGGTACTTGCCGGCGAGGAGCTCCAACTCGGTCACGGGTTGTGCCAGCACGACTTCCAGCGTTCCCAGCCGCGTGTCGTCGGCCAAAGCCCGCATGGTCACGGCAGGCACGAGAAAGAGGAGTACCCACGGCAAGAGATCGAGCATCGGCCTCAGGGAGGCCACACCCAGGAGATACGCCTGCCGGAAGAACAGAAAGTCATTGACGATCCCGAAGACCACCAGCAAGACGTAGCCGGTCGGATGATCGAACAGCGAGCGCAGCTCGCGCCGCGCAATGGTCCACGCGGCGATCACGGCCCGGTACCCTCCTCCGCCCCCGTGAGCTCGCGGAACACGTCCTCCAGACTCCGGGTCTCCTGGTGCAGCTCGAATAGAGTCCACCCCTCGCGTTTGGCAAGCGCGAAAATTTCGGGCCGGACATCGGCCGATCCGTCGCTCGTTACCGACACTCGCAAGCGCTCGTCCGACCGCGCCTCGGTGACCTCGACCGACCGGACTCCCGTGAGGCTCTCGAGCCGGCGCGCGACGTCGGGTCCCTCTGCCTCGACCACGATTCGCACCGCGCCTCTCGCCTGCTCCATCAACCCCTCGACCGACCCGTCGGCGGCAATCTTCCCCTCGTGGATCACGACGAGCCGCGAGCACGTGTGCTGCACCTCGGGGAGCACATGTGTGGAGAGGATCACCGTCCTCTCCCGTCCCAGGTGGCCTATGAGTCGGCGAATTTCCACGCGCTGGTTGGGGTCCAGTCCCTCCGTCGGCTCGTCCAGCACCAAGAGATCGGGCCGATGAAGGATCGCCTGCGCCAGTCCCACCCGCTGGCGATACCCCTTGGAAAGCTCGCCGATCGGGCGGTAGTACACTTCGGCGATCCCGGTGTGGGCCACCGCTTCGTCGATGGCCTGGGGTCGCTCCGCCGGGTCGAGCCGCCGCAAGCGCGCAACGAAGTCGATGTACTCGGAGACGAGCATATCATCGTACAGGGGGTTGTTCTCGGGCAGGTAGCCGATGCGTCGCTTGGCTTCGCGCGCTGCCTCGTCCAGGGGGAGGCCGTCGAAGGTGATCCTCCCCTCGTCGGGCTCGTAGTACTGGGTGATCAGCCTCATGGTGGTCGATTTGCCGGCGCCGTTGGGGCCGAGGAACCCGACCACCTCGCCGCGGTCGACCGAGAAACTGACCGAATTGACGGCGGTTACCTCACCAAACCGCTTTGTGGCGTTCTCCAGCTCTAGCAGGGGCATGATTCCGAATCCGTCGAATTGGGCCCGCTCGGGGGCGCTCAACGTTGGGGAAATCTTAAACGGCCCCCAGCCCTTGCGGGAGTCCCCGCGGCTCTCCACTTTATACCACAAAGTCCTTTGTTCGGAGGGTGTGGTGACGATCCCGACGCATGAGGAAGCTCAGCAGCGCGCACAGGAAACCCTTGCCTTCATCCGCCGGACGATGGAGTCGGCGAGCACGTTCACCGCCGTCTCCGGGTGGGGCATGGCAGGTGTGGGGGTCATCGGCCTTCTCGCGGCCTGGCTCGCGTGGAGCGGCGGTGTGACGGCCGATCTCGGGATCTGGATTCCCGCTGCCCTCATCTCGGTAGTGGTGGCGACGGCAGCCAACGTCGTGAAGGCGAAGCGCACCAAGGTACCACTGTGGTCGGGGGCGCTCCGCAAGATGGCGTGGGTGATGGCTCCGGCGCTGGTGGCGGGTGCGGCGCTCACGGCGGCGTTGGCCAAGGCCGAGGCGCAGGCTCTCCTGCCCGGCACATGGCTGGTGCTCTATGGGGCCGGGGTGACCGCGGGCGGGACCTTCTCGGTGAGGGCCATCCGCTGGATGGGCTTGGTCTTCCTCGTGCTGGGCGCGGGGGCCCTGTTCGAGCCCGCGTTCGGGCTGGCTCTTCTAGCGGCCGGCTTCGGTGGCCTCCACGTCGTGGTCGGCCTGGACATTGTCTGGAGACATGGTGGGTAGCACGGTATCCGACCAGCTCGACCGGCTCATCCACGAGCGCATCCGGCTGGGGATCGTCTCCGCCCTGGCGGCTGACGAGGCGCTGAGCTTCGGGGACCTGAAGGCGGTGCTCGATACCAGCGACGGCAACCTCAGCGTGCACGCCCGCAAGCTGGAGGAGGCCGGCTACATCAAGGTGAGCAAGGGCTTCGAGGATCGGAAGCCGAAGACCGAATACCGGTTGACACATAAGGGGAGGCGGGCGCTGGAGGTCTATCTGGACAGGATGGAAGCCATTCTCGGCGAAGCGCGCGACGCGCTGGAGCGGACATGAGCGGCCTTCACGTAGGGATCATCATGGACGGGAACGGGCGCTGGGCGAAGGCACAGGGCAAGCCCCGCTGGCGCGGGCACCTGGCCGGCGTGGACAGCGTGCGCGACGTGGTGGAGGGCGCCCCGGACCTCGGCGTCACGACGCTCACTCTGTACGCGTTCTCGACAGACAACTGGAAACGGCCGATTGGCGAGGTGCGGCGTCTCATGTGGCTGCTCAGGGAGTACTGTCGGCGGGAGCGCCAGGAATTGCTGCAGAACGGTGTCAGGGTAACCGCCATCGGACGACGGGACCGCCTACCCGGGTCCGCCCTCCGCGAGCTCGAAGAGACCGAGCGCGTAACGGCAGGAGGTGAGACACTGCACCTCCGCCTCGCGATCGACTACGGGTCGCGCGACGCGATCACCCGTGCGGCCACGGAGATCGCACGGCTCGTAGCGGAGGGCAAACTGGCACCCGAGGCGGTGACACCCGAGTTGTTCAGGCACCACATCACCAACGGGGTTCCGGATCCGGATCTCATCGTTCGAACGGCCGGCGAGCAGCGACTCTCCGATTTCTTGCTGTGGGAGGGCGCCTACGCCGAGCTGGTGTTCACCCCCGTCTATTGGCCTGACTTCCGCCGGGCGGATCTGGCGCTCGCGATCTCGGAGTTCCGGCGCCGGGAGAGACGCTTCGGGGGTGTCGCGCCCGCCGTGGGGCGTGAGCGAGAACTGGCGGCCGGCTGAGTCGCCCTTTCATCTTTACACACCAGTCACCGATCACAATTCGCTGGCCACTCGGGAGGGAGCACGGATGCTCCGAGTGAGCGTGCCGACACGGGCGGCGCTCGTAGTGCTGGAAATTTCTTGCGGCGCCGTTCAGCTCGCGGCACAGGCCGCTCCCAACGTCGAGGTCCGCTTCATTCCGGAGAGTCCCCCGCAGGGGACATTCGTGGTAGTGGCCGTGCGGGTTGAGGCCGGGGAGGGAGAGCCCGCGCGAGCGATCGAGGGCTCTCTCGCCGGTCAACTGCTTCACTTCAGCC
>JBHIEQ010000129.1:0-7843 GCA_046760725.1 Gemmatimonadales bacterium | reverse complement strand
ACGATGTCGCCCAAGAGCGAGCGCGCGATCACGATGCGCTGGATCTCGCTCGTCCCCTCGCCGATCTCCCCTACCTTGGCGTCCCGCATCATGCGCTCCACCGGATAATCGGTCGTGTAGCCGTAGCCACCATGGAGCTGTACCGCCTTGATGGTAGTGCGCATCGCGAGCTCCGACGCGAACAGCTTGGCCATCGCGGCCTCGGTCTTGTAGGGCTTGCCGTTCTGCTTGAGCCAGGCAGCATGATAGACCAAGTGACGCGCAGCCTCGATCTCGGTCGCCATATCGGCGAGCGTGAAGTGGACCCCCTGAAACGACCCCACCGGCCGCCCGAACTGGCGGCGCTCACTGGTGTATTTCAGGCACTCTTCCAGAGCCCCCTCCGCGAGGCCCAGAGAGAGCGCCCCGATTCCGATGCGTCCGTCGTCCAGCGTGTAGAGGAAGTTGGCAAACCCCTTCCCGATCTCCCCCAGCACGTTCTCCTTGGGGACGATCGCATCCTCGAGGTAGAGCTCCCGCGTATCTGAGGCCCGCCAGCCAAGCTTGTCCTCCTTCTTGCCGGCCCGGACTCCGGAAGTCTTTGGCAGCTCGGGCGCATGACCCACGCCCAACGCCTCGCACTGCTCGAGGTCCACCGCGTCCTTGGTGACTATGAACGAGGTGATGCCGTGATTGCGCTTCCTGGGCTTGGGATCGGTGCGGGCGGTGATGACGAAGATCTCACCGACGCCCGCGTGCGTGATGAAGATCTTGGACCCGTTGATCACGTAGTGATCACGTTTCTCCTCGGCGAAAGTCTTGGTGCCGCCCGCGTCGGAGCCCGCCTCGGGCTCGGTGAGTCCGAAGCCGCCCAACACCCGCCCACCGGCTAGCAGCGGGACGAACCGCCGCTTCTGGTCATCTGTGCCGAAGTTGACGATCGGCGAGGTCCCCAGTGTCGTGTGCGCCGAGACAGTGAGCGCGTGGCTGGCATCGACCCTGGCCAGCTCCTCAACCACGATGATGTAGGAGAGGTAGTCCATCCCGGCCCCGCCCAGCTGCTCGTCCCAGGGGGCGCCGAGAAAGCCGAGGGCGCCCATTCTCTTGACGTTCTCCCAGGGGAAACGCGCTTCGCGATCCAGCTCGCGCGCCACGGGCCGAATCTCCTGCTCCGCGAACTCGCGTACGAGCTCCCGGACCTCGTTGTGATCGGGGGTGAGAAAAGGTGAGTCGGTCACCTACTCCAGGCCCTTGGGCTTCCCGAAGATGGCCCCCCAAATCATGGCCTGCCGCGCAGTGCGCCGCCCGTAACGAGCGCCGGCCTTCTCACGTCTTCCCCACTCCTCCACAGACTTGAGCGGCTCGATCGGCTCGATGTAACGGTCATGGAACTCGACGTGCGACTCACCGCCAGCGGGCGTAAGGGTCTCGACGGAGCGTCCCTCGGAGGGAGGCAGGGGCCGTCGCTCTATCCGTCGCGACTCAACGCGGCGCGCAGGGACCGCCGGTGCAGCCGGCTCGGGCCCCGCCTCCGCCTCCGGTTCCATCCGTCGCCGGATCTGCTCGAACACCGCCTCGGCGACGGTAAGTGCGTCCGCCGCGGGCGCGCGCTCGGGTTCGGGGCGGGCGACCTCGCGGGGCCGTTCCACTCGACGCTCGGGCACACTCCTGAGCCGGGCTTCGACACCGTGGCGCGGCACGCTCGGTGTCCGCTGCCCGGGACGCGGCTGGTGCCTCTTCTTGCCCCCGAACAGGAGGCCCGAGAGTATGAACAGCGCAAAGATGATGAGCTCGATCCAGTCACCCATCAGGAATCAGAACCTTTCGGTGTCTCATCGCCGCGCGCGATGCTACGACGCATCTCGGTATCGCTCACGACGTTCTGATAGCGAGCGTAGTCCATGATGCCCAGATTCCCCGCCCTGAACGCTTCGGCCATGGCAAGTGGTACTTGCGCCTCAGCCTCCACAACCCGCGCGCGCATCTCCTGTGTCCTCGCCTTCATCTCTTGTTCGGAGGCGACCGCCATCGCGCGCCGTTCCTCCGCCTTGGCCTGAGCGATGCGCTTGTCCGCCTCGGCCTGATCGGTCTGGAGCTCGGCACCGATGTTCTTACCCACATCGACGTCCGCGATGTCGATCGAGAGAATCTCGAACGCCGTTCCGCTATCCAACCCCTTGGCGAGCACCGTCTTCGAGATGTCGTCCGGGTTTTCCAGCACGGCTTTATGTGAATCGGCCGAACCGATCGTGGAGACGATTCCCTCCCCCACCCGCGCGAGAATGGTCTCCTCGCCCGCGCCACCCACCAACCTGTGGATGTTGGCCCGGACAGTGACCCGTGCCAGCGCGATCAATTGGATCCCGTCCTTCGCCATGGCGGCGACCTTGGGGGTCTGGATCACCTTGGGGTTGACCGATACCTGGACCGCCTCGTGTACGTTCCTGCCGGCGAGGTCGATCGCCGCTGCTTTCTGGAACGATAGATCGATCCCCGCCTTATCGGCCGAGATGAGCGCCCGAGCTACACGGTCCACGCTACCGCCCGCCAGGTAGTGCGCTTCGAGGTCGTTGATCAGGAGGTCAAGACCGGCCTTCGTGGCGGCAATCAGGGGACGTACCACCGCCGGAGGGCTCACCTTCCGAAGCCGCATACCGACCAGCGTACCCAAACCTATGCGGACGCCCGAGAACCAGGCCTCGATCCACAGCCGGACCGGAATGAAAGTGAACAACATCCCGACGGCGATCGCCAACAGAACAAGCAGCACCGGGAGCAGCCACGGCGCCATTTCCAGCAGTTCACTCATTGGAACTCCCTCAGAGTTTGTTGAGTCAGGGCGACGGCGATTCCTCGATTGCCTCGACCACGAGGCGATACGCCTCGGAGCGAATCACGCACACCCGCTGTCCCCTGTCCACGAAGCCACCCTCGGCGACTACGTCCAGCCGCTCACCGTTCACCTTGGCACTCCCCGCCGGCCTCAAATCGGTCAGCGCAACCCCCACGGCCCCGATCAGGTCGGACCGAGTGTCACCCACAATGTATCCCGCCGCCGCATCTTCGGCCGTCCTGAGAAAGACCCCCTTCCAGCGACCGCTGATGGGAAGCTGTCGCACGATCACCCAGAACGCGGCGGTCACGATGCCCGCCGCGACCGCGAGTATCCCGCTCGCGCGCACCACGTCCCCCCAGGTGGGCAGACTGCCGATCAGCGCCATGAACGTTGCGGCTCCGATAGACAAGATGGCGATGACCCCGGCCACGCCGAACCCGGGCACTATGAACACCTCGATTATGAGCGCAACCAGGCCCACCGCGAGGAGAATGATCTCCTCCAGTCCGGCGAGACCGATGATCAGGTGTGACCCGAAGAAAGCCGTGAGTGCAAGAAGCCCGGTCAGACCAGCGAACCCGAACGACGGCGTCTTTATCTCTATGATCAGGCCGAGCACACCGATCGAGAGGAGCAATGGCGCGACCACCGGATGGGACAGGAACCGCACGACCTGCTCCGCCCAGTTCACCGACGGCGTATATACTTCGGCCCCGCTCAGTCCGAGCAACCCCAGCACGGCATCGAGACCGTCCACCTTGACGGCGTATCCGACGCGCACGGCCTCGTCGGCGGTGAGAGTGAGGAGCTTCCCCGCTTCGATCACCCCCTCGATCGCTATCTCCTCGTCCACCATCGCCTCACCGATCCTGGGATCGATCCCGCGCGCCTCGGCCAGAGCGCGGAACTGCGCGCGCATGACACTTTGCGCCTTCTCGGACATCTTCTCCCCCGAGCCGCCCACGACCGTCGAGGCGCCCATCAGGGCCTCGGGGACCATGAACACCGAGTCGGTCGAAACGGAAATGAGCGCCCCAGCGGAGATCGCCCGCGGATCGACCAGGGCATAGACGGGGATGTCGGAACCCCGAACGGCGTCCACAATATTGAGGGCCGCATCGACACGGCCACCCAACGTGTTCACGTCGAGGATCACCGCGCGCGCGCCGGCCTCCTGCGCCTCCTTCAGAGAGCGCGCGATGTAAGGTGCGATGCCCAGCTCGATCACACCCGTGACCGGAACGCGATAGACGACCTCCTGCGCCCCAAGAGCGCCCGGCAGCGCCAGCAGAGTGAAGGCTACTACGGATAGCTGTCTCTTCATCGTCGCGCTCTCATCTCACCAAAAGGTAGGTAGATTGAGTGTGCGGCGGAAGAAGAGTTCCGGCGAGACTCAACCAGATCCTCCGCCAACACCCACCCGATCCTCCCCGTTCGCTTGAAGCGTACGCGCCAACCGAGCCTTCCGGCGCGCTCGAGCAGAATTACGGACGTTTCTCCGACGAGGTGCTGACAGTGCTCGCGCCACCAGCTTCGGTCGCTGAACAGGCTATCCCGCTCAGCACGCGCACGAGCAAGCGAGTCGATCGCGATCCGGTCGTAGCATACCGGCGCTCCGGCCGCGGCGTGACCGACGGGCGGCCCGAGCGTAGCCCTCACCTCATCAAACGAGACGAAGATGTTCGACGTGTCCGTACCCATGAGGTAATCGTAGGGCTCGCCGTCTCGCCGGACATCGTTGTCGAACCGGAGCTCCAGGCGCTGAACCTCGCCGGGCTCCGCATCCGCCGAGTCGCGCTTGATCGCCAGGCGAAACATCTCGCGACCGGTAGAGTCCCTCGTTACCATGATGGCCTTCCAGTCGGCCACGAGACGGTCAGTGGTGTTCTTCACGAACAATACGAGGAGCGCGGACTTGTTGGGATTGCCGGGCTCCCCGCCCCAGTAGAGCGTCCATCGCTCATGGCGCTCTAGCGTGATTGGGGGCTCCTGAGCGCCGAGCGCCGACACGTTGCAGAATGCCACCGCGAGAAAGAGGAGCAAACTGCAGGGCGGCGGGTAGGAACAACCGTCTTGCCGAAGCGCGTAGGCGCGCCGCATATTGCAAGCTAGCGCGCCCCGCGGAAAAACGCTGCGGCGAGCTGAACACGGGCTTTTGCGAGGTCCCGCTCGTCCCCTCCCGACGAGGTCCCTTGCCAGGCGGCAAGGTGCTCAGCACGCCGCAGTATTGGTTGGTCCGCCTTCCTGCACACGAAAGATCCGTGCCACGAGATTCAGGGACCGGGCTGGCCGACCAACCCCTTTGAACGCATATACTTACGTCGCACGCACGACTGACCGCCCGGTCAGTGAGACCTCCCCGATGTCCTCCAAGGTGCACACCAATGCAACAGGATTCAGGCTATCCGCTGGGCCGGCATCCGTCGCACCCGGAGCACTGGACATTCTTCTCCCCCATGTATTCCAGGAGCACCCACCGGCGGCACGATCGCGTCGTGACGAATCGCCGCATCGCCTCGAGGCCACGCTTTGATGCCTCCTGGTAGTCGGCACCGGCGCTCCCTCCATCCGTTGGGTTGCTTTCGGCCATCGTCCGGGCGATGGCGAGATCCGAACCCATCCACAGCGTCTCGCAACGCGAGTAGAGGCCGTCGCGCCCCGCGCGGCCCGCTTCCTGGTAATACGCCTCGGGTCGAGCGGGCACCCCCAGGTGCGCCACGATACGAACATCGGGCTTGTCAATTCCCATCCCGAAGGCGTTGGTCGCGACCATCACGCGCACGCGGCCGTCGAGAAAGCGTGTCAGGAGAACTCGTCTCGCCCTCCCCGGCAGGGCGGCGTGATAGGGGGCCGCCGGCAGGCCACGTCGCCTGAGAACCTCGGCCAGGCCGTCCGCGCGGTTCCGGGTCGGGACGTAGGTGATCGCCGAGCCTGATTGCCCGCGGATTAGGTCGACCAGCGCGTCAACGCGATCCCGTTCTTTCCCGAAGCGCCGCGCCGCGAAGTAGAGGTTGGGTCGGTCGAACGGGCCAATCACCTCGACCGGGCGCTTGAGCCCGAGCACTCGCGCGATGTCGGCGCGCGTCTCGGGAGTTGCCGTCGCGGTCACGGCAATCGTAGGAGGGTTTCTCAGTGCCTGCCTGTACCTCCCGATCGCGCGGTAGTGCGGCCGGAACTCGTGGCCCCACTCGCTGATGCAGTGCGCCTCGTCCACTGCCAGGAGCGGCACCGCGAGCCGAGGGACGCGAGCGCGGAGTTGCCCCAGTCGCTCGGGGGCCACGTAGAGGAGCTTGACCCATCCCGCGACGAGCGAGCGCCACACGCTCTGCTGCACTGCCCGTTTCTGAGTGCTTGAGATGTATGCCGCGGGCACGCTGCGGCGTCTCAGTGCCGCCACCTGGTCCTGCATGAGGGAGATCAAGGGGGAGACGACAATGGTAGTCCCGGGCAAGAGGAGCGCCGGGATTTGGAAGCAGAGCGACTTGCCCCCGCCCGTGGGAAGGACAGCGAGGGTGTCTCTTTTCCCCAGGACCGCGACAATCGCTTTGCGTTGGTGCTGGCGGAAATGCGAGTAGCCCCACGTCTCTTCGAGGAGCCGCCGGGCATCATCGAGCGAGGGCGACGGCGTGGGAGGTACGGTGCTGGAACGAGACGAGCCGGCCACTCTTCTCTCCCACTCGGTTCGCAGGGAACACTAAGGCCCGATGTACTCTGCGCGTGTGGCATAACATTGCAGGGAGTGGCGAGATCACGCGATTTCGTGATTGCACACGCGCTCCCTACGAAGCACCGGTTCTCGCGTCAGGGGAATCGCTCGGTGCTGGAGGCGGCGAGTTTGGCGTAACTGCCGTTCCTCCGCTTGCCGACCTGGTGCGCAAGGGTCATCTTGGGGACGCGCAACGCCGGCGGCGATGCCGTAACCTATTGCCGCAACTAGACTTACGGCGTTTCGAGCCCTGTTTCGGAAGCCTCAAACCGAATCTCGATCGGCTCAAACCGAAATCCGGCCGCGCCGATCGGAATTGTCGGAGGCCTCGCAGGATGGCCGCTATGCGTCGCGGTACTACCGCGAGGTCCGGCGGGTCGCACGGCTCGGCCTGATCCATGTCCCGCGCATTTCAGGGCTCGGAGCCAACCTACCGGCGGTTTTGGTATATGTGATACTTTTGTCACCTATCCAGCACGCGCCAACGGGAGACCCATCGACCACTCATCGCGGCAGATTCAGGATGCTGGACCTGAGAGCATAACGCTGCCGAGGTAAGCTACTCCAGGACCCCCCTACTTCCCGAGGAACCTCGAGACCGCCTCCCGAAAGTCCTTCGTCCCGCGCACCACCGCGTTCACCTCGGCCCCCTTCCGAATGGCTTCCTCAAACTCCATTCCGTCCATCGAGTAGAGCAACTGCTTGCTGAACGCGAGCGCCGTGCTACTCGACTCGGCCAAGCGCCCGAGCACCTCCGATACCTCGTCCTCGAACGACGCGGCTGGAATGACCCTCGACACCAGGCCGAGCTGCTCTGCCTCGGATGCAGTGAGCATGCGCCCCGTGCCAACGAGATCGAACGCCACCTTCTCTCCCACCGCCCTCCGGAGCATCGCCATCACCATCGCGGGCACGAAACCACGGCTCACCTCGGGATAGCCGAACGTCGCCTCCTCGTGCGCCAGCACGATGTCGCACGCCGTGGCGAGACCGCAACCGCCCGCTAGCGCCCGCCCCTCGACCGCGGCAACGACGGGCTTGGGCATCCGCCGCATCCTGATGAAGACCTCGCCCAAACGCATCGCCTCGGCCTCGTTCTCCTGCGCCGAGCGATCGACCGACTCCAGAAGCTCCGCGAGATCGGCGCCCGCGCAGAAATCCTTCCCCGCCCCGCGCAAAGCGACCACCCGCACCGTCTGATCCAGATCGGCCTGCTCGAGGCCCTCGAGCAACCCCTCGACCATGGCCGCGTTCATCGCATTGCGCTTGTCGGGACGATTGAGTGTGAGCGTCAGAATTCCGCCGTGCGCCGCGCGCAGTAC